>CAZXMP010000015.1:0-14118 GCA_964641575.1 uncultured Chitinophaga sp.
ATTTGTTCTGCACTCTCTGATGGATTAATTATCATTTGTGGAAATATCTTACCAGACGCAATAGAAAAACTAACTTTACCACTATCCACCAATGCGATCAGCGAACCAAGTTGCTGTGCTGACAATGGAAAATCTTCTGGTGGTTTATTATTTTCATTGAGCCATGTTTTAACCGGACCTGACATCCAGTTAGCGGCAGACTTATAATTAGTGGTACACTGAATCAGGTTTTCGAAATAATCAGCAAATGATCTTTCTTCTGTTAAGACCGCTGCATCATATGCTGAAAGTTGCAAACGGGTTGTGTACTCTTTTATTCTTTGCTCGGGTAATGCAGGAATAGAGGTTCTGATCTTTTCTATGAACTCATCCTGCAGGTGAAATGGCGTTAGATCTGGCTCAGCAAAGTATCTGTAATCATCTGCATCTTCTTTATCACGGATAGCGAAGGTTGTATTTGCATTTGCATCAAAGCTTCTGGTTTGCTGAATAATGGTTCCGCCTTCTTCCAATATTTCAATCAGCCGTTTTGATTCAATTTCGATTGCTCTTTTTACATTACGTACCGAGTTCAGGTTTTTTACTTCTACTCTTGTTCCCAATTTGGTTTCGCCTTTTATGCGTACAGAAATATTTGCATCGCAGCGAAGGCTTCCTTCTTCCATATTGCCATCGCAAATTTCTAAATAACGAACTAGTTTTCTTATTTCTGTTACATAGGCGAATGCTTCTTCGCCGCTGCGTAAGTCCGGCTCACTTACAATTTCAATTAAAGGAGTACCAGCCCGGTTGTAATCAACGCAGGTGTTATTTTCATCTACATCATGAATGCTTTTACCGGCATCTTCTTCCAGATGAATACGGGTAAGACGAATTTGTTTTTCCTGTCCGTCTATTTTAATTTTTACTGCGCCGTTTTTGCATATAGGTGTGGTATGTTGCGAAACCTGGTAGCCTTTTGGCAGATCAGGATAGAAATAATTTTTACGGGCAAAGTAATTGTTCTTTTCTATTTCGCAACCGCAGGCCAATCCCATTTTTACAGCAAATTCAATGGCCTTTTTGTTCATTTTAGGCAATGTGCCGGGATGGCCTAAAGTGATGGGGCTTACATGAGTGTTTGGCTCTGCACCAAATGCAATGCTATCACCACAGAATAATTTGCTTTGGGTAAGCAATTGTGCATGTACTTCTAGTCCTATTACCACTTCGTATTTGCTATAATCTGCCATTATAAGTTGGCAAAAATAGCCCATTTAGCTTATCCTAAGTGGTGTATTCTGTTAAAGGCAAATGCCTCTGCATATAGCAAAGGCATTTGAACACACACAAGAGAAAGCTATTTACAGGTCGGCTGTTTTTATTTTCTTCGGCATTCTTACCTCTATATTTTGGGTTTTACCGCCACGAACCAGTTTTACCATAATGGAGGTTTTTTCTTTGCTCTCTTTTATCAATTTTACCATTTCATCAGTAGAATTAATGGCTTTGCCATCTACTTCAGTAATTACATCATCATTTTTTACGCCTGCTTTAGCAGCATTACTTTCATCATCTACTTCAATTACTTTAACGCCTTTGCCATCATCTGTATCTTGTACAGACAAGCCTAATTTAGGTGTGCCACCAGACCAGCTCCAGTTTTGGGCGAAAGGTGAACCAACACGGGGAACCCCTTGTATTCTAGGCATTACATTATCAAGAGTCAAATCAAAAGATTTTGTAACTCCTTTCCATTTAGTTAATTCGGCTGTTGCTTTTTGCTCTTTTTTATCTCTTATATAAGTAACAGCTACTTTATCGCCGGGCTTATGCTCCCGGATAGCTTTTGAAAGCTCATCGGGAGTAACAATTTTCTTATCATCAATTTTTGTGATGATATCGCCTTCTTTCAATCCAATTTTTTCTGCGCTACTTTCCTTGGTAACATCATTAACCAATACGCCACCTTCAGTTTCTTCGGTAGTTACACCAAGCATAGCATGGTTCGCATCAGACGAAAACATTCTGTATCCGTTCTTTTCATCAAACTGAAAAGCATCACCAACAACAGAATATTTGTTAGTCAAAGCATTATAGTCTCTTACTTTGGTTGACCGTACTGTTACATCGCCATCTTTATATTCATCAACAGGTTTACCGTTCACGGTAACTTTATCGCCTACTATTTCTACCACTATCTTTTCATCCTTTCCAGATTTATTAGTGATAATAAACTGGCGAACTTCTTTTTTTTCTTTTACTTCTTTGTCGCCCTTATCCCCTTTTTCACCTGGCTGTGCCAGCAATGATGCCGGAGCCAGCAATGCAACCGCTACAATCAAAGCGGATAACTTAACCCATGTCTTTTTCATAAATGATTTTTTTTTATTTTAACTACGTTGAGTTTCGTAGTTCAAATATAAGTACATTTTTTTGAATACGAAATGTTTCGGAAATGTTAAATGACTGTACTCCTCAAAAGGCATTATTGCTGGATAAGCGGATTGAACGCTTCGTAGGTTTTGGCGGGGTGATCGTCAACAATTTCTTCCCGGATGTATTGCATTCCGCACTTTTCCAATACCTGGAGAGAGGCGGTATTTTGGGGCATAGCCCTGCCTATAATCTTTTCAAGGCCAAGCTTTTCGAAGCCGTATTTTAAACAGGCAAAAGCTGCTTCGGTGGCGTATCCTTTGCCCCAGGAAGATTGAAGGAACCGGTAACCAAGATCAACTTCGTTTCTTTCAGGCCGGGTTTTTAAGCCACACCAGCCGATAAATTCCAGGTTGGGTTTTGTATGTACGGCCCAGCGGCCATGGTTATATAATGCATATTGAGGAAGTATGGTTTGCTCCAGCACCTGCCTTGCATGTTCGATATCTTTTATCGGGTCGCCAGTATAGCGAATCACTTCCGGATCGAGGTTGAGTTGATATACTAACTCTCCATCATCCATAGTGAATGTTCTGAGCAGTAATCTTTCTGTTTCAATTATAACATTCATGGTTACACTAAGTCAGTATTTTTACTAACCGGAAAGTGGTATTGTTTAAGATTTTTAAAAGCAGATTTTTGAGCTCTTGTTATTTCAAAACCTGGACTGCTTTTATGGATTACCTTATAGCTGGTATTATTGTTATTGTTTGCATCGTTGCCATTGTATTATCCCTTCGGGTATTGCAAGACTCCCGTAAACTAGGCCCTAAAAAAACAGATGAGGAAGAAGATTAAACCCTCTTTTATTCTTATCTATTGTAATAGCTTCTTTACTGATTCAATTACCTGCTGCAGGTTGCTTGCATCTTGTCCGCCTGCCGTAGCCAACGTTTTTTGACCGCCGCCGCCACCTTTTATTAATGGGGCTACTATTTCTTTAATGATTTTTCCGGCATCCAGGTTTTTAGCCGCTACCACTGTATCTGAAATACCAACAGCAACAAAAGGTTTACCACCGATGTTTACACAAAGCACTGCTACATGATCCCGCAAATGATTTTTGAGATCGAAGCATAGTTTCTTTAATGCATCTGCATTACTTACTTCAATAATATCGCCAACGAAATTTATGCCGTTTATAATTTCATCTTTTTGTAATAGTTCATTTCTGATGCCGACCAATTGTCTTGCTTCCATTGAGTCGAGATGCTTTTTCAAATCTGTATTCTCTACCTGCAGATTTTCTATAGCTTTCTGTAAGTCTTTAGGACTCTTTAATAATTCAGCTAGACTGCTAATGATAGCCAGTTTGTGATTTATGTAATCTTCTGCTTGTTTACCACAAACTGCTTCTACCCGGCGTACACCGGCTGCTACAGCAGATTCGTTAGTTAGCTTGAACAATCCCAATTCCCCAGTTGCGCCAACATGAGTGCCGCCGCATAATTCCACAGAATAATTGGGGTCGATAATTACTACTCTTACCACATCCCCATATTTTTCTCCGAAGAGTGCCATTGCTCCCAACTTCATCGCCTCGTCTTTTGGCAATTGTTTAATTACAACAGGAATATTCTCTCTTATTTTTTCATTAACGATGGCTTCAACTTTAGCAATCTCTTCGTCTGTTACTTTAGCGAAATGTGAAAAATCGAAACGAAGGTTTTCTTCATTCACCATGGAACCTTTTTGTGCTACATGAGTGCCTAACACGTTTCTTAAAGCTGCATGTAATAAATGAGTAGCGGAATGATGCAGTTCTGTGTTCTTTCTTTTTGAAGCATCCACTTTTGCAATTACTTCGCTGGAAAAGTCATCAGGAATTGATTCTGCAAAATGGATGATAAGGTCGTTATCTTTCTTTGTATCAATTATGGTCAATGGTGAATTGTCAATAGTCAATGTGCCCCGGTCGCCTACTTGCCCGCCGCTTTCTGCGTAAAAAGGTGTTGCGTCCAATACTATTTGGTATAACTCTTTCCCCTTGGCTTTTACTTTCCTGTATTTAAGCACAGAAGCTTTTGCTTCTAAGGAATCATAACCAACAAATTTGTTTGAACCTTCTTTTAAAACTATCCAATCGCCTGCGTCAATTGTACCTGCGGAACGGGAACGGTTTTTTTGTTGTTGCATTTCCGCTTTAAAGCCTTCCTCATCTACCGTCAATTTATTCTCTGCTGCTATTAATTGAGTAAGGTCGAATGGGAAACCAAATGTATCGTACAACTCAAATGAATCTTTGCCTGAAATACTTCCCTGCTGAATTAAATCATCTACCTTCTTCAATCCTTTCTCTAGTGTTCGTAGAAATGCATCTTCTTCTTCTTTCACTACCTTACTTACAAAATCAACTTGCTTATGTAACTCCGGAAATACACTCTCAAATTGCTTTGCCAAAACCGGCACTAACTGTGTAAGCAATGGTTGCTTGTAATCTAAATAAGAATAATAATAACGAACAGCCCGGCGAAGTATACGACGAATAACATAGCCTGCACCGGTATTAGAAGGAAGCTGTCCGTCTGCAATGGTAAAACTGATTGCACGGATATGGTCTGCAATTACACGAAAAGCCACAGCCTCTTTGCTCTCCCCCCGGTCATACTTTTTACCTGTAATTTTCTCTGTTGATTCAATAGTTCCTGAGAAAATATCGGTGTCATAATTGGATGTCTTCCCCTGTAATACCCGTACTAATCTTTCTAAACCCATACCGGTATCTACATGAGTTGCCGGTAAAGGCTCGAGGCTACCGTCTTTCTTTCTATTAAACTGAATAAATACATTATTCCAGATTTCAATCACCTGCGGATGGTCTTTATTTACCAGCAGATGACCGGGTATTTTTTTTCTTTCTTCATCGGTTCTGCAGTCCACATGTATTTCGCTGCAAGGGCCACAAGGACCTGTGTCGCCCATTTCCCAAAAATTATCTTTCTTATTTCCAAATATTATATGGTCGTCGGGCAGATAATCTTTCCATTTTGCCAATGCTATTTTGGATGCCGGGATACCTTCTTTTTCGTCTCCTTCAAATACAGTGGCATATAACCTGTCCTGAGGTATCTTATAAACATTTGCCAGTAATTCCCAACTCCAGCTTATAGCTTCATGTTTAAAATAATCTCCAAAACTCCAATTGCCCAACATTTCAAACATAGTATGATGGTAGGTATCTACACCCACCTCTTCCAGGTCGTTATGCTTACCACTAACCCGAAGGCATTTTTGTGTATTGGCCACTCTTCCGTATGGGGGTAATTTATTACCAAGAAAGTAATCTTTAAATTGATTCATCCCGGCATTCGTAAACATAAGCGTTGGATCATCTTTTACTATTATCGGTGCCGATTGAACAATGGTATGTCCTTTGGAACGGAAAAAATCCAGAAAAGCCTGTCGTATATCTGCGCTGGTCATTAGAGAGTTTGTAGTTTGTAGTTTGTAGTTTGTAGTTGCTTATAGCACAAAGAGATTGATTGGAAATAAAAATGCTGCGACAAAAGACTGTTCACTGTGTAGCGGGCACTTCGAAAATGCCCAGTAGAATTACTGAACGATGAAGTGAGTGATACAACAGACGATGATAGTAGTCTCGCCTGAGGCGAGACAGCCGGTAAAGTAATTGTCTTTTCCATTAGCAATCAATCTGCTAAGTTGGGTTGATTTTTGTGGTTTATCGGGCTATATTTGTCAACCCCCTAAAGCGGGGCAAAGGTAATTTATTCAAGCCGCATTTGTACCCCCTGAGACTGGTTAACGGCAATTGCTCATGAAGAAAATAAAGTATTACTATAATACGAATACGCTTCGCTACGAAAAACTGGAGACGCCGCTGCGGGTTAGATTGCTGCGGGTTTTTGGGTTTATAGCTGCTGCCCTTGTTACTGCTGCACTGATATCGTTTGTTGCTTTTCAATTTATCGGTTCTCCCAAAGAAAAGATCCTGGAACAGCAGAATAGAGCGATGAGAGAAAATTATAAAGAGCTGGATGAGGAACTGAGCTCGGTGCAAAAGCAAATGAAGGAACTGGAAAAAAGAGACAATGATGTGTACCGGGCCATTTTTGAAGCCAACCCCATACCGGATAGTGCAAGAGCGAAAGAGTTGGAAGAAAAGCTGGAGATCGCAACGGTTGAAAGAATAAAGGATAATCAATTGGTAGCTTCTATTACCAATACACTAAATAATTTGATGAGCCGGATAGCGGCACAAAAAAAATCGTATGATGAAGTGGATGAGCTGGTGAAGAATAAAGAAAAATTATTGTCGCACACTCCCGCCATTCAACCTGTTAGTAATAAAGACCTCAACAGAATTGCATCTGGTTATGGTTATCGTATTGACCCGGTGTATAAAACCACGAAGTTTCATGCAGGACTCGATTTTTCTGCACCACAAGGCACCCCTATTTATGCTACGGCCGATGGAGTTGTATCCACCGCAGGCAGTACGGGTAACGGTTATGGCAATCATGTTATCATTAACCATAGTTATGGGTATGAAACTTTATACGGCCATATGGTAAGGGTAAAAGTGAGAAACGGACAGGCTGTTAAGCGGGGTGAAGTAATTGGCTGGGTGGGCAGCACCGGAAAATCTACCGGACCACATTGCCACTATGAAGTGCATAAGAATGGCGAGAAGATAAATCCTATTTACTTCTTCTTTAATGATCTTACACCAGAACAATTTGATTTGTTGCTGAAGAAAGCGGCTGCGAGTAACCAGAGTTTGGATTAAGCAGTTCCGAGTTTGGAGTTCGGAGTTTCGAGTTGGAGTCTTAAAGTTCTTTACTTGTTTGCAGTTTCGAAAACGAATACAATTATTTGCCCAGCCAATTACTACTATCATCGTCTGTTGCACACTTGTGCTGAAGGAATTCTATTCGGCATTATGGAAATTGTTGAGATTATTCTAAAAGTCAATACGGGAAAATTTATCTGAACCTATTACTTTTTTGCAGGTCAAACGGAGACCGTCAGGCCTTGATGTAACTTTTCCACAGTTCTTTAAACCTGTTCCCTGCCAGCATAGAGATTGTACCTTTACAATATGCCGAAGCAATTAAGCCAGATAATGTTTGATTTTTCTGCTCCTGAGGAGCAGGAAAATACTTCAGCACCTGTTTCTACCGTTATGGCCAATGAAGAAACGATTGATGCAATAGTACAGGAAGAAGCAGTTGAAGTAAATGAGCCGGTGGTGAAAGAGAAAAGACAAATACAAGAGGTTCTTGCTGGCCCAATAACGGGTAAGCGGGGGCGCCGATCCTTGAAAGATATTGCGCTAACTGCTGATTTGATACAGATACCAGAAGACGAAATTCTTTTTCAAAAACAATATTATTCAATTGGCCAGGTGGCAGAAATGTTCCGGGAAAATCAATCCCTGATACGTTATTGGGAAACTGAATTTGATATTCTGGAGCCCCGCAAAAACCGCAAGGGTGATCGTTTTTTCAGACCCATTGATATAAAAAACCTGGTACTCATCTACGATTTGCTACGCCGCCGGAAATTTACTATTGAAGGTGCCAAAGACTACCTGAAAAAGAATAAAAAGGCAGAAGAAAAATTTGTGGTGATACAGAACCTTGAGAAAATTAAGGGATTTCTGCTGGAATTGAAAGCTAGTCTTTAACGATTTGCAACTTTAACATTGTCTGCCCCATCCTTTAAGCCATAGCTGGTTATTTTTACATTTATTGATTCTTATATGATGAAAAAATTATTACCCGTAATAGTCTTGGCGTTTTTAAGCAATGTAGCTCTTGGCCAAAATCAGTATGTAACATTGGTTGAAGGCTCGAATGAAAAAACCTATAAAGGAATTATCTCGCAGGAAGTTTTGCTCGCTGACACTTCTTTTAAATGGTATGCAGAAAATCTGAAAGGCTATAACCCAAACAAGTCCGCAATAGAAGGGTTACAGAAAAATAAAGACTCTGTTCAATTACTTGTTTTTATGGGCACCTGGTGTGAAGATTCTCATGTTATTATTCCAAAGTTTTATTCTTTGCTGGAAGCTGCATCATTTTCTAAAGAGAGGGTAACACTTATTGGTGTTGACAGAAGTAAAGTAACACTCAGCCATCTTGCAGAAGCATTGAACATAAAAAGTGTACCTACCATTATAATACTTAAAAATGGTAAAGAATTAGGCCGTGTAGTCGAGTATGGAAAATATGGACTGTTCGATATGGAGATGGGAGAAATTCTAAAAACAGCTAATTAGACTATTTTTCATTGACGTTTGTGATCCGTATATCTGCACTGGCTCCTGACAATTCAATTTCCAATTGTTCTATTAATTGAAGCGATTGCAGGTTAATATCCTGCTTTACAGAATTAAACTCTTTTATTGTTATTGGTGCAGTATAATAGTCAGAATGCAGCACCACTGCATTACTGGTAATTTCTGTAATAAATACATTCGCATCTTCAATTTCTTTTCTTTCTATCAATTTTTTTATTCCTGCTACCAGCAATTCAAGTTTTGCTGAATTTGTTTGTATTGATAACTCAAGCTTTAAATCTCCACGGCGTTGTGTTCTTAAAGATAAATTATCAAGCACACTATCTACCATTTGCTTATTGGGTACGCTAACCAACGATTTATTATCGGTTCGGATTCTAGTGCTGCGCAGCCCAATTTTTTCTACAGTACCGCTTACCTGCTGCACTTTTACTAAATCGCCAATCGTAAATGGCTTATCAAAAAAGATGATAAAAGAGGCAATCAGATTTTCCAGACTCTCCCGTAATGCCAATGCAATAGCAGCACCTACAATACTTAAACCGGTAATAAGGCTTCCAACATTGAGGTTAAATGCATAATTCAGCATCATCATTACACCCACAATCGAGATTACTACTTTAAAAAAATCCCGGAAGAAAATTATAAGCTGATCGTCAGAATGGTCTGGAGTAAGGCTGGCTCTTTTTTCGAGTATACTGGCAATAAAATCAACAATACGCAGCAACAACCAAATAAAAGAAATGATCAAAACAATAGTGGCAATGGTATGAAGTACCTCTCTGACGGTGTACTTATAAATCTCCACATTCAGCTCTGCCGGAAAATTAAGTTTGTATAAACTGATGATCGAAATTAGTATTAGCAGAAAAAAACCAAGCGGCTGAATAAGCAGGTTTGTAAAAGAAGCTTTATCAATGTTCTTCCAAATTTTATTGACCAACCGAAAAAGAAGACTGGCAAAGTAATGAGAAATGATCCGCTTCAATAAAATGACAAACAAAATAACACCTGCAACGATGAGGTAGTTTTTAACAGTGTTGCCTAGCCATATTTGCTCCAGGAAATCATTCATGCTTCAAAAATATTGAATAATACTAAGTCAGGCAGTGTCAATGAATGGAATAAATATAAATTCCATCTTTCCTCAAAGCATACAGCCGGGTAGAAGTGAAATTAAAACTGGAACTTTTGTAAATCTCTTCAGGCATACGCCATTCATCAAAATTAAAGCTGGCAATTTCATAGCGGAATAAGGTATCGGCCTTAGAGCCAAAAATATACTTGCCGACTACTTTAAAATTTTTCCAGTGCAGTATTTGAATATTATTTCGCAATGCGCCGAAATAGTCAAATACATATACTCCTTTTACTGAATCGTACAGATACACATATTTATTTTCATCAAATATTTTTATTGGAGAGGGAGCCTGGCCCAACAACAATCTAAAATCTGGGGTTTCCTGTAAAAGTTTTCCCTCTTCATCAATCTTTTTGAGTTTGCTTTCCAGCTCATCATACACCCAAATTTTATTATCGTAGGATTGACCGATAGCTTTAGCCTGGAAAATGTTTTGCTTGCGCAGATCAATTATATTGACTGCATTTAAAAAACGATCAAGCACCACCACTGTTGCAAAATCCCGGTAATACAATAACACTTTTAACGGATTTGACACATCGATCAGCGAAGCTTTGCCATAATTTTTTACATCATTAAAAACACCTACTGAATCGCCATTGGAGTTTAGCTTCTTTACCTGATTGCGGCTGTTTAATATGTAAACATTGTCGAGATTGTCAACCGTAAAGTCAACAATATCTCCTGTGATTTTTTTTACAATTTTAAAAGTGGTGTCAGCTTGTGCATTTGCTGCAGCAACAAACATCATCAACCCTATTATCGTAATAATTCGCTTCATTTAATTTCTAATGATCTTTTCGTCCTTTCCCTGGTATGATTTTAATTCCAAATTTTCACCATCAAACACAGCATAAGTAAAGTATCGTATCCAATCGCCCAGGTTAATATACCTGCTGCCTGAATCAAGACGATAATCAATGGCCAAATGTCTATGCCCAAATACAAAAAAGTCAAACTTTTTCTTTGCCGACATTTCTTTGCAGTAAACAATCAACCATTCTTTCTCTTCGCCCAGGAAAATCTCTTCTGATGCGCCTGTTTGCGCCCTGCTTCTGCGGCTCATATAATTGGCAAGTCCCATGCCGAATAAAGGCGGTAATATGCCAAATAGCCATTTGCTTACCGGGTGGCGAAAAAATTTCTTTAATCTTTTATATCCATGGTCGCCGGGACCGAGCCCATCGCCATGCCCAATTAAAAATTGTTTGCCTGAACGTTCAAATTCTTTCGGTTCAAAATAGACAGGTATATTCAGTTCTTTTTGAAAATAATCTCGCATCCACATATCATGATTACCTACAAAAAAATGCATGGCAATTCCTGCATCAGATAGCTCTGCCAGTTTGCCTAAGAGTCTTACATATCCTTTTGGTACTACTTTCCGGTACTCATACCAAAAATCAAACATATCACCTACGAGGAAAATTTCAGCCGCATCATTTTTAATTTCATCGAGAAACTGTACCAGTATTTTTTCTCTTTCAAGGCTGCTGTTATGGTCGGGTGCACCAAGATGAAAATCAGAAAGAAAATATATTTTTTTACCCACTGGTTGTTTTTAAGAAAGCGTTTGGCTGTAATTTATTTAGCGTATAATTTATAATTACCCTGCACAGCAGCATTGCTGTTTTTATCCCAAATCCGGAAATCAACCTGGAAAGATGTCAATGGTTTAATTTCTTTCGTCAAATTGATGGTGGCAGTTAATGCAATTGTTTTTGCATCAGTAGGTGATAAGCCAATTGCACTTTGTTCAGCAAACAAATCTGCTTCATCTAAAAGTACCTGGCCAGTTTGCACAGTAATTTTCTCTGACGCACCAAGATTTACTTTACCTTCAACTTCTTTCCACCCACTTTCAAATACAATAACCATTTTAATAGGCTGACTAAAGTCAACTATATTGTCTTCCGGCACCATTTCTCCATCGGAAAATGCTAAGTATGCTTTCTCAATTTTTACATCAGTAGCATCCAGCTTGATCTCATTTCTGATCCGGGCACCAGTTTTTGGATCTCTTATTGTATTCTTCTCCTTATCACCAGTATCTCCTACCGAACAACTGAACTCACAAGATTGAAGAAGCAGCATGGAAACAAACAAAATAATTCCGGCAAGAAATTTCATATGTTGGTTTTGGTTGGGTATTTATTTTTTATTTAAATATTCCATCATATCCCCAGAAGCAATCAATGGTCTTCCACTAACATCGCCATTGAACCAATATATCCAGGCATGAGTTAGTTGTCCATTTATTTGCACCTCTGTTACCTCACGGCGATAGAGTTGTACTTCATCCGGCTCCACAGTTACTCCTTCGTAATCATCTAACTGGCCAATAGCCCAGGAAAATTCATGCTCATTCTTTGCCTGGTATAATTCGCCAATAATAAAACTGCTTTCATTAGTTGCGACTCCTGCCGGGTAGGTTCCCATATCGAATAACTTACCTCTTACTTTTGCTTCGCCGATGAACTTAAAAAAGCGGCTTATATATTCATACACCGGACTATGAAAACCACTGCGAAGGGAGCCATACACGAATAGCTGGTATACATTAGCATTTGTCATGGTATAAAGATAAGAAAAGAGGAGAGAGTTCGGAATTTGAAGTTCGGAGTTGGTACTCCGTGAATTGGAAATTTCTGCTACTAGCACATACTCCAATTGCAATTAGTAAAAATCATCCTTCTACTAAAAATAAGTACACTTCCTTAGGTCCATGTACTCCTACTACTAAAGTTTTTTCAATATCGGCAGTGCGGCTGGGGCCTGTGGCAAAAGTTATTAGGGAAGGAAGCTGGCTACCATATTTGTCTTTGGCGGCTTGTAAAGCATCTTTCAAATCATACACCAATTGATTGGTAAAGGCAATACAAATATGAATGGGTGCATACACACTTACACTTCGGCCACTTGCCTGTGCCGAACTCATTACAATGGAACCGGTTCGGGCCACTAAGTATTCGCAGCCGGTAATTGAAACATCGCAATCAGCAAGTCCAGTTTTCACTAAACGTTCTGACAATTGCTCTGCTACAGGTTCAATTAATTTATCCTCTACACAAAATACTTTTTGCCAGTCTTGTTTTTTTATAAGACTGCTTAATTGAAAGGCAAACTCTTGCCGATTGATGCAATAGATAAACTTGCCTTGCAGCTTTGTAAACTGTTCTGCAAATTCTACTTCAGCCTCTTGCTCCAATGGATGAAATACCGGCAGACTGCCTTCGCTTTGTGGAAATGGCAAAGGCGTTGAGTGACTCAACGCCTTGCGTATTTTTTTTAGGATGTTTTCTTTTGACGGAGAAACGTTCATTACAATGGTTTATTGGTAACATCACTATCATAAGGAGGAACTCCTGCAGATATTTCACCAGTCTCACCAAGCAAATCACCAGAAGGTTCTTCTACCAATGATTTCTTTTCTTCAAAAGGACGTTTGCCAATCAGGGCCTCTACATCACTTTGGAATAATACTTCTCTTAATAATAATTGATCGGCTAGTTTTTCTACATCACCTTTTTTATCTCTCAGCAATTGTTTTGTTTTTTCGTACGCATCATCAATCAGTTTGCGAACTTCCTGGTCGATCATCTTGGCCGTTTCATCTGAGTATGGTTTGGTGAAAGTGGTTTCCTGCTGGGGATCATAGAAACTGATATTACCCACTTTATCATTCATTCCATACACCGTAACCATTGCGTATGCAATTTTTGTAATCTGCTGCAGATCATTTTGCGCACCGGTAGAAATTTTATTAAAGAAGATTTCTTCGGCAGCTCTTCCACCCAGCGTCATACAAATCTGGTCGGTTAACTGATCAATGTTGTATAAGTATTGTTCTTTCGGAGTGTATTGCGCATAACCTAATGCTGCAGTTCCTCTTGGTACGATGGTAACTTTTAGTAAGGGATAGGCATGCTCTAAATACCAGCCGCAAACTGCGTGGCCAGCTTCGTGGTAAGCGATGATCTTTTTTTCTTCCGGAGAAATGATTTTATTCTTTTTCTCCAATCCACCAATAACTCTATCCACTGCATCCTGGAAATCCTGCATATCTACTGCTTCTTTATTCTTACGGGCAGCAATCAATGCGGCTTCATTACAAACGTTGGCAATATCAGCTCCAGCAAAACCCGGTGTTTGTTCTGCCAGTTTATGAATATCGAGGGTTTTAGAAATTTTAATTGGTTTCAAATGCACTTTAAAGATTGCTTCACGACCAACAAGATCTGGTTTGTCAATAGTTATCTGTCTATCAAAACGACCCGGACGAAGTAAGGCTGTATCCAAT
>CAZXMP010000015.1:14128-43658 GCA_964641575.1 uncultured Chitinophaga sp.
GCAGCGAGTACAATGATTCCAACATCAGTACCAAAGCCATCCATCTCCACCAATAATTGGTTCAATGTACTTTCTCTTTCATCATTACTCATCATGGCATTCTTTCCTCTTGCACGGCCAATCGCATCAATCTCATCAATAAATATGATACATGGAGCTTTTTCTCTTGCTTGTTTGAACAAATCTCTTACACGGCTTGCACCCACACCTACAAACATTTCAACAAAGTCAGACCCACTTAAACTAAAGAAAGGAACCTGTGCTTCACCGGCTACAGCTTTTGCCAATAATGTTTTACCAGTACCCGGAGGACCAATTAACAACGCACCTTTTGGAATTTTACCTCCCAGGTTAGTGTACTTCTTTGGATTTTTTAAGAAGTCAACAATTTCCATCACTTCTACTTTCGCTTCATCCAATCCTGCTACATCTGCAAAAGTGATGTTGACTTTTGTGCCTTTGTCGAATAATGTTGCTTTAGATTTTCCAATATTGAAAATACCACCGGGACCACCGCCGCCGCCTGCACCACCACTCATTTTTCTCATGAGTAGAATCCAAAGACCTACAAATAATAAAACGGGTAATAAAAATTGAAGTATCCCTCCGAAAATATCTCTTTCATTTTCAATATCAGAAGGAACTTCTTTTACGGTAGGATTTACTTTCAGGAATTCACTGATCTCCTTTTGAAAAGCTTCACCCGTTGTAATTTTAAAAGACATGTGAGGACCTTTCTCTGTAACCTTACCTGCTTTTTTTAATTGTGCCTGGTATTTTTTTTGCGCAGAATCGGTCAGGAAAACTTTTACGGTCTTCCGGTTATCAATGATAGTGTATTTAGCTACTTCTCCATTGGCCAACATATTTCTAAACTCCATGGATGAAGTTTTTGCCATTGTTGGAGAAAATGGACCAAATAACTGAAAGCCGATTAAAACGGCAAATATGATTGCATAAATCCAGTATATGCTAAAACGGGGACCTTTCTTAGGTTGATTAGGATCGTCTCCACCAGAGGGGGGCTTGCTACCAAATCGGGGGTTCTTGTTATCTCTATTTGTATTGTCTGACATATTATTCGCTGTATTCCTCTAATTAATAATTATTATTCCAAAAAGTTCTTTCCGGGGAAATATTTAACATTACTCTTCATGTTCCGACGCTGCCGCATCACTCCACATTTCTTCCAGTTTATAAAACTTCCGGGTTTCCGTTTGCATTACATGAACCACCACATTTACATAATCAATAATTACCCACTGTAGTGATTGATGCCCTTCATGATGGTAAGGGTTTTCATCACAAGCTTCTTTTACCCTATACTCCACATTATCTGCAATAGCCTTAACCTGCGGCTGGTTGCTTGCTTCACATACGATAAAAAAATCAGCAACAGCTTCATTGATTTTACGGAGATCAAGAGAAATAATATTTTCTCCCTTTTTCTCCTGTATTGCGGCAATAATGGTTTTGATGATTTTTGAACTCTTCGTTAACCGGGTTGCACTCTTTATCTTGCGGTTGGTTAGTGATACCAATTGTTTCAAATAAAATTATTTTTCGTTAAGTAGTGAATGTTAATGGTTGGGTTCTATATTATTTGAAGGTTTAAAACGATAAACAATAACCTCCAAACCATAAACTTTGTTTCTTTGTCAAAAATAGCAATTAATTGCCACAACCTCCTGTCATACCCCCTCTTGAATCATCATTTATTGAACTCCAATCGGTTGACAGCACCAACAACTATGCCCGCCAGCAAATTCATGCTGGTTTGGCACAGCATGGAATGGCCTGGTTTGCCCACGAACAAGTGGCAGGAAAAGGGCAGCGGGGAAAAATCTGGCAATCGGAAAAAAATTCTACTATATCACTTAGTATCGCCATAGAGCCCGGCTTGTTACTACTTCAATTAACACAACAATTTCAACTAAGTGCTTGTGTGGCAGTGGCTGTGCATGATTTTTTTTCAAAATATGCTGGTGATCATACAAAAATAAAATGGCCTAATGACCTGTACTGGCAGGACAGAAAGGCAGGGGGAATTTTGATTGAATCGATAGTGAGAAGTCAGGAATCAAGCGTCGGGAGTATAGAGTTAGAGGCCTCGGGTTGGAGTTGGGCTATTATTGGGATTGGAATTAATATAACCCAGGCCTATTTTTCTCCGCATTTGCCAAACCCGGTTTCATTAAAACAAATTACTGGGAAAAGTTTTGAGCCGATGCTGCTCGCAAAGGAACTTTATAAAATATTACTGGCAAGACTTGACGAATTGAGGAATAACGGTTTTAAAAATATCTATGCGCAATATCTGCACCAGTTATATAAAAGAAATAAACTAGTAAAGTTGAAAAAAGATAGCCGGGTATTTGAAGCAAGAATAAAAACTATTTCTCCGTTGGGAAAATTGGTTGTTGAACATGCAATAGAAGAAGAATTTGATTTTGGAGAAGTGGAATGGCTTTTTAGATAAATTCAACTTTTTCAATCAGGCTATTCGTCTTTTCATTTTCCCTCGCCTCAATCTCAAATTTATTATTATAGTAACCGTTCTTCACCCAATCAAAAAGATATTTACTGATAAACCCAACAAATCCATTTTGTTTGTATTGTTCTACATGCTTTAGCTCATGACAAACCCATTCTTTGTTACTTAAAAACTCTTTGCGGCTTGTATTATGGAGATGAATAGTACTGCCGAAAACAATCGCCACTTTATCGGCTTTCATTTTGGCAGCGGCAATTTTCGCTACCAGGGAGTTTTCTTTTATCCGAACTTGCATACAACAATGACTTTAATTGAATTGTTTTCGTTGCAGGCTTTCTTACTTGCATTTTCTTTACAATGCCGCTAAAATCTCTTCGGCATGTGCTTTATTCTTAGGCTTGGTAAAAATTTTCAGGATGATTCCCTTTTCATCAATTACAAATGTGGTGCGGAGCACACCCATATACTCACGGCCAAAAAGTTTTTTCTGATCCCATACGCCATATTTTTCCAACACATCATGTGTAGTATCTGCAAGTAGCGGAAAGGGTAGATTATACTTTAGTTCAAATTTTTTTTGTACTGTTTCACTATCCGGGCTTACTCCCAATACTTCAATACCGTTTTTCTTTAATAAGGAATAATTATCCCGCAGGTTGCAAGACTCAATAGTGCAGGTAGGCGAACCAGCTTCTGAATAGAAATACAAGACCAGCTTTTTCCCTTTATAATTATCCAATGATACTTTTTTCCCGTTCTGATCAGCACTGGAAAATGACGGTGCTTTATCTCCTTCTTTCAACGTAATCATTCTTATTTTTTCTTTATTGTGGTTGTTTTCTTTTTGGTACTTGTTTTTTTCACCGCTTTCTTCTTTGGTGGTGGCGGAGTGTAGGGTAGTCTTTTAAACCACCATGTTTTTGTGGTTGTATTTCCTACAAGGTCTTCTATAGTTATTTTTAATTCATGTACCCCGTAAGGGCATTTTTCATCAAATTGATAGATCCAGTTTCGTGTTTTATCATTGGTAAATCGCAGCCATTGGCCGTTTAGTTCTGCTCTTAGCTTTTTCACCATTCCAAAATTATCGGTAGGAGAAAATACAATGCGACTGGCTGCACTTAAATTTAGTGTATCTCCTCTTCCTAGTTCGTTTAATTTTGGTGGAGTTACATCCGCTACTACTTGAAAAGTTCCAAAATCACCAAATTTTGCAGTTACCCAATCTCCCTCCCATACTGCTTTTCTTATCGTACTTCCTTTGGATGTTTTTTGTATCAGTAATTTATCTTTCCACTCAACAGGTATTTGTTTTGTTGGCTTTATCCGCACCGTTAAATCTTCATGTACAGGAAATGAACCATCGTTTACCTGGTGTATTCCTGAAACAATCGTAGTTACGCCAGCATTATTTCTAAAATAAACGGACTGCACGGTATCATACAAACAACCTTCGCCAACGAACAATTCAAAATCCGGTTTCTCCAATACACTCACCATATTGGGAGCAAACCGCTGTGCCGGATTTCTGTATTTTGTTATTTGTTGGGCAAGACTATCTGAATATTGAATACTAAAATTGATTTGAGAAGTATTACCATGTGCATCTTTTACATCAATACTTATATTACGAATTGTGGTATCTGTTAAATGAACAACACCATCATTTTTTATTATATGATACGCAGCACCGTTATCACCCGGTAATTTTGAAAGATGTTGCAGGTATGCGCCGCCGTTGTAATCATATTTATAATCAATATGAGCATTCATGTACCTGGTTTCTTTGTAATCAATACTATCCAACACAAAACTTACTTGCGGTTCGTAATCAATAAACAATTTGGCAGAGAAAATTCCATTGGGATTATTTGAGCCGCTTAATCTGTCATAAGCCTGTATAGCAAAACTTACTCTATCCAATCCTGTTACTAAAACTGGCAGCTTAGGAATGATATAACCGCTATCCGTATTTTTTAGCGCAAAAAATCTTGGCGACTGATCGTACACAGATTTGCCTCTGTCATACATTGCCAATTTAACAATAGTTGGCGCCACTTTATCTTCCACATCAAAGCCAAACAATAATGGGTTCAATCGTTTGGTGGTTTTGGTATCAAAAATTTCAAAATGAAGGTGTGGCCCTTGCGAACCTCCGGTGTTGCCACTGTATGCAATAAGCTGTCCTTTATGAACCGGGAATTTATTTTTTTCTAAATCTAGTTCTACCGCCCAACTTTCCTGGCTGTATTGCTGTCCTGTTACATATTCTTCCAACTCCGGGTAAAAATCGTTGAGGTGAGCATATAATGTAGATAGGCCGTTAGGATGAGTAATAGTAATGAACCTGCCAAAACTTTGTGCCCGAATACCTATATTAGAAACATAACCTTCAGCGGCAGCATATACCGGCAAGTTTTCCCGTTGATTAGTTCTTATATCAAGCCCCATATGCCAGTGATTGGAACGAAGCTCCCCGAAATTGGCGGAGAGATCAATAGGAATACCGAGTGGATTTCTAAAATAACCCTTGGGGTAAGAAGGCGCCTGTGCTTTTACAAATGAGGAAATAAAAATAAACGGAACAAGAAATAAAACCTTCCACTGCATACACAAAAATAGGCATCAGTGTTTACACTAGTTATGTTATGCAGCTTATAGTACATTAAAAACGACTTAAAATTTGCAGACAATGAACATAAGCAGGCATATTGTATTACAAGTTTTATCGCATTTACCTTATATGAGTAGGCTATAACACACAATATTTGTATCTTTTACCCTTATTTAGTTATGACCAAGTTACTGTGGCTGTTACCAGTCGCCATCATATTATGTGCTTGTCCTTTTGAATCGAAAGTTCCATTGGCAGCAGCACCGGTTGAACCGGTTGATACAACCATGATAGGTTATTGGTATGGTATTGTAAAAGATGGCAGCGATTATTTTGGTATAGAAGCATTAGACATTACCAAACAATCTGACTCTACTTACTCTATTGTTAGATACGGCAAAGCTATAAAAGGCGACATCATTTTGCCTGATACAGCCTACTTTACCGGTTATACTTCTTATATAGGCGATCTGAAATTTATGAATGTGGAGTCTACCATCGTGTTGGTAGAAAACCGGCGCAACAAACAACCTATCATTACAAAAGAGAAAGTTTTTTACATGGCCATGTTTGAAATGCGAAACGACACCCTGAAGCTAAAAACCATTTCGGAAAGTTTTTCTCCCACCAAAAAAATATTTAGCAGTCCGGAGCAGCTGAAAGAGACCGTAACCGATTTATTAGCGCAGAAAAAAAATATTTACGACGATCTGTATTCGCTTTCCTACCGGAAAATACCAAAGCCGCAACCGTTTAAATCGTTTTAAATTTTCTTGGGAAAAACTCAAAATTCCTCCCCAAAAACCCCTGCTATTCCCTTACTTTTGCGCAATTTGTTTTTCCAGAACGATTACTGCCAGCAACGCTTAAAAACAAAAAATGCCAAAAGACAATTCGATTAAATCGGTTCTTATTATCGGCTCCGGCCCTATTATTATCGGTCAAGCTTGCGAGTTTGATTATTCCGGCACTCAAGCCGCCCGGAGTTTACGGGAAGAAGGGATAAAAGTTATACTTATCAATAGCAACCCGGCCACCATTATGACAGACCCTATGATGGCAGACCGGGTTTATTTATTGCCCCTTACAGTAGAAAGTATCGAGCAAATATTACAGGAAAATGATATTGATGCAGTGTTGCCAACCATGGGTGGGCAAACGGCATTGAATCTTGCCAAAGAAGCTGAAGACCTTGGCATCTGGAACCAATACAATGTGCGGTTGATTGGTGTGGACATAAAAGCCATTGATAAAGCAGAGGATCGGGAAAAATTTCGTCAGTGGATGATTCAATTGGGCGTAAAAGTAGCAACGGCCAGAACGGCCAACTCATTTTTAGAAGGAAAAGAATTTGCACAGGAAATAGGATTCCCATTGGTAATTCGTCCATCATTTACATTGGGCGGTACCGGTGGTGGATTTGTACATGATAAAGATGATCTGGATGAAGCATTGAACCGTGGCTTACAAGCATCGCCTATACATGAAGTCCTGGTAGAAAAAGCAGTACTCGGGTGGAAGGAATTTGAACTGGAATTGCTAAGAGATGCTGCAGATAATGTTTGTATCATTTGTACAGTGGAGAATTTTGACCCGATGGGTGTGCATACCGGCGACTCAATTACAGTTGCTCCCGCAATGACACTCAGCGATACGGCCATGCAATTGATGCGCAACACCGCAATCATGATGATGCGTGACTTAGGAAATTTTGCCGGTGGTTGTAATGTACAGTTTGCACTAAACCCGGAGAATGAAGAAATCATTGCAATTGAAATTAACCCACGGGTAAGCCGTTCATCTGCCTTGGCAAGTAAAGCAACAGGTTATCCCATTGCAAAAATTGCAGCTAAGCTGGCTATTGGATATAATTTGGATGAACTGGAAAATCAAATTACCAAAACAACGTCTGCTTACTTTGAACCAGCGTTGGATTATGTGATCGTAAAAATTCCCCGCTGGAATTTTGATAAATTCAAAGGAGCGAATGATACACTGGGATTGCAAATGAAAAGTGTGGGGGAAGTAATGGCAATCGGAAGAAGTTTTACTGAAGCGATACAAAAAGCTTGTCAGAGTTTGGAGAACAATGCGGTAGGCTTAGGTTATTATGGCAAAAGCCTGATGCATGCCGATGAATTGCTTGAATATATCAAGACCCCAAAATGGGACCGCATTTTCCGAATTAAAGATGCGTTGATGGCGGGTATTTCAGTGGGCTCTATTTCAAAAGCTACCAATGGTATTGACAGATGGTTTCTCTACGAAATTCAAAAGATCTGCAATCTTGAAAAAGAAATGGCGAAGTATGATCTGGCAGATTTGCCACTAGACCTTTTAAGAGAAGCTAAAGTAAATGGCTTTAGCGATGAGCAGATAAGCCGTATAATAGAACATGGTGATGAAGAAGATGTATATAATAAAAGGAAAGCAGCCGGAATAACCAGGGTTTACAAAATGGTGGACACCTGCTCGGCAGAATTTGAAGCAAAGACGCCTTATTTCTATTCAACATTTGAAAGTCTTTCTACCTCCGCCCAAGGTGGAGGACTCGTACACAACGAAAGTAAGGTTACCGATAAGAAAAAAATTATTGTATTAGGCTCAGGCCCTAATCGTATTGGCCAGGGAATTGAATTTGATTATTGCTGTGTACATGGTTTATTAGCCATTAAAGAATGTGGTTACGAGGCCATCATGGTAAACTGCAATCCTGAAACAGTAAGTACCGATTTCGACATGGCCGATAAATTGTACTTCGAACCTGTTTATTGGGAACATCTTTGGGAAATAATTGAACATGAAAAACCTGAAGGTGTGATTGTGCAGCTCGGCGGGCAAACTGCCTTAAAGCTGGCAGAAAAATTAACTCAGAAAGGCATCAGAATAGTTGGTACATCATATGATAGTCTTGACATTGCCGAAGACCGTGGACGGTTTAGTGATAGACTGAAAGTATTAGACATTCCTTATCCTGATTACGGAACTGCAGAAGATGTGGACGAAGCTGTAGCTGTTGCCAATAAAGTGGGATATCCTGTTTTGGTTCGTCCTTCTTATGTATTGGGTGGACAAAGAATGAGGATTGTATTGAATGATGATGAAGTAGAAAAAGCAGTAGTAAGTTTATTAAAGCATTTACCAGGTAATAAAATATTGATCGATCATTTTCTTGACCGTTGCCAGGAAGCAGAGATAGATGGAATTTTTGACGGAGAGAATTTTCATGTAATGGGTGTGATGGAGCATATTGAACCTGCCGGTATTCACTCTGGTGATAGCAATGCTGTGTTGCCTGCTTTTAATTTGACTCCGCTAATTGTGCATACCATGGAAGAGTATGCAGAAAAAATTGCGAGAGATCTGAAAATACAGGGGCTTATCAATATTCAGTTTGCTATTAAAAATGATAAAGTGTTTGTAATTGAAGCCAACCCAAGAGCTTCCAGAACTACACCGTTCATTGCGAAAGCATACCAGATACCTTACCTGAATATTGCTACTAAAATCATGTTGGGCACTCATAAGCTTACCGATTTTACGTTCGATAAAAAATTGAAAGGCTTTGCGATCAAAGAACCGGTGTTCAGCTTTAATAAATTTCCGGGAGTGAATAAAGAGCTCGGCCCAGAAATGAAATCAACCGGCGAAGCCATTCGTTTTATAAAAGATTTGAGAGACCCGTACTTCCGTCAACTATATAAAGACAGAAGTATGTACCTGAGTAAGTAATGCTGCTAAGTAAATTTTAAAAGGAAAGCCCATCATCAGTTACCTGCGATGGGCTTTTAGTTTAATGGTTACTGGTCTCTGGTTAAGGAAACTCGCAGTTGGTTTTGGTTATCGCATAATGCGAAGTAATCTTTTATATTTCAGTTACTGTTATACCATAAAGCTACGTTTGCCTGCAAATCATCCTATTTTAAATTTATCATTTCATTGGGTGCATCATTAACCACTCTATTCACATTATAGAATCTAATTAATTGTTTATCAATAAATTAAATAAGAATTTCAATACTTATTTATTTGTTTCATATCAAAGCAGAAAATCTTACTTTCAATATTAAATACCGGTATGAATACTTCTTCTGACTTTTTGTGGCGTTTAATTCATTCATTAAGCAGCAGTGAAAAGCTTTTTTTTAAACGAAACTTTATCAGTGCATCCAGCCAGGCACTTTATATCAAACTCTTTAATGCAATCGCAATACAAAAAAATTACAACGAAGAAGCTATTCTTAAAAAATTTACTTCGCAACTCACCAAAAAAAACATCGCCTCGCAAAAACATTACCTGCTTCAGCTTATTAGTAATGCTATTGTAGAATACGATAGCCGCAACAGTGTTGGTCATTCCATTTATAAACAAATGTTGTTGATCAGAGTGTACCGAAAAAAAGGATTATTGGCAGAAGCACATAGCGTTTGGAAAAAAGCAGTAGCAAAAGCCCGGCAAACAGAATCATATGCTATACTTAACTTATTAAAAGCTGAGTACGAAAAAATGATTTTATCAAGCAGTGTTCATATCAGCTATGCTGAAATGCACTCGATTTTTAAAGGGCACCTTATAACACACACACAATATGCGGATCTTATTACTTTACGGGATATTTATGCCGAAGTGTTGATATTAAAAAGAACAGCACATTTTGACCTTGATAAAAGCCTTAAAGAGAAAACTAAGATTCTTTTGCAGCAGGTTGACGATTATAGCGCTGCGCTTGATACAAAGTCATTCTGGCTCCGGCATTATTATCATTTAAGTAAAGCCACACTGCTTTACCTGTTAAACGATATTGCTACTTCCTTTGAATTATTGCAGCATTCATTAAAGGACTGGGAAAAAAACCCTTCTTTTATAGAAACACATGGCGAACATTATATTGAGCTGTTATATATGATAAACTATGCGGGCACTTTACACGGTTCCTATGAATATGTAGAAGATGTATTTAATCTTTCTCTCAATAATCAGCTCCAGGATAAAACACAACGGGCAAATTTTGAAGCAGTAAAATACCTTGCACTGAATAAAGTGTATAATAAAACAGCCCGGTATAAAGAAGTTGAAAAGCTGGTAAAATCTATGAAAACAAAATACCGGCAGTGGGAGCCTGTTTTGAATGCTGATCTTAATAGAACAGTTAGCCTCTCGCTGGGCATAGCCAGTTTTGTATTAGAGCAATATGATGATGCCTTATATTTTACAAAGCGGGGTGCTTTATATTTTAAAGAAGGTGGCCGGGAAGAGCACTCTGCTGTTGCACAAGTCTTACTATTATTAATTGCATACAGTCTGAACAATGTAAGAATTTTTGATGCGCAGTACCGCTCTACCTATACTTATTTTTATAAACGAAAAAAGAAACATCCTTTTGAGACAGCATTAGTAAAATGCCTCCGCCGAACTTTTTACATGAAAGATGTAAAAAGTAAAATAGAAGAATATAAAAAAGCTTTGGAGGTATTTGTAGAAAATAAAGAAGACAAAGTACAGCAACAATCGTTTGCTATCTTTAATTACCCCGGATGGCTTACCAGTAAAATCAAACGTATACCCTACCGTCAATACGTTGAACAAAAAGTAAAAGAAAGTAGTTTGGCCTGATGCAGTTTTTTTATAATTTAAAGTATGAATAAAGAAATTCAATCCATTATCAGCCGGATGGAAACTGTAACCAGTGGCGAGCCATGGTTTGGCCGGGCTGTATTTTCAATTATGGATGAAGTGGAGGCAGCAAATGCATTTGAAAAACCAACTGGTGCACCACACTCTTTAATTGAATTATTATATCATATGATTACCTGGGCAGACTTCACTTTAAAAAGATTAGAGAAAGACACCATCAACGATTTAATAGCTGCCGAGGAACTCGATTGGCGGAAAATAGACCCAAAACAACATAGCTGGAAAAAAGGGCTAAAAGAATTCAAAAGCATACATAAAAAGATAACTACCCTTCTAAAGAAAAAAGAAGATGCCTTTTTAAACGAGATTGTGGATTACCGTAAATACGATTTTCGCTTTTTGCTAAACGGTATGATTGAGCATAATATTTACCACCTTGGCCAGGTAGCTTACCTGAATAAAATGCTGAGCTAATGGCCAAATATACCTGAAAGTGGTATTTTTTAAAAGCCAGTGCTGCTGTAACTTTTCAGCATGGCTTTTAGTAGCATCCATCTTTGGAAGAAAATTCCATTCATAAAACTATTACTGGCAATGATTGCCGGAATTGTTTTACAATGGCACGGCCAGTTAAATGCTGATACCTGGTGGATTATTTCCGCAGTAACCCTGCTCATTATTGTTCTTTTCTTTTTGCTTCCCTTCTTTAAACAATACCGATACGCTTATCTGAATGGTATTTTCATTAGTATAATCGGCTTTTCATTGGGAGCTTTGTTAGCTGCTGATAGAGATATAAGAAATGATAAGCAATGGCTCGGCAATTACTATCAACCTAACAATGGTATTATTGTTACATTGGATGAGCCACCTGTAGAAAAAACAAAATCCATAAAAGCAAATGCAAGCGTCAATTATTTAATACAGAATGGCGAAGCCAAAGCTGTAACAGGAAAGATCATCCTGTATTTTAAAAAAGACTCTTTACTCAAATTAGATTATGGCTCACAGGTATTACTGAAGAAGTCATTGCAGGAAATAAAGAACTCCGGTAATCCGGGAGGGTTTGATTATAAACGCTACTGCCTTTTTCAACAAATAACTCACCAGGTATATTTAAAGTCAGGGGAATTTGAAATACTGCAAGGGAAAAAACAAACTGCTTTCAAAAATTTTATTTATGCTGCCAGGGAATGGGTGCTGAATATTCTTCGCACCAATATTAAAGGGGAGAAAGAATTAGGATTAGCGGAAGCTTTGTTGATCGGTTATAAAGATGACCTGGAGCAATCGTTGGTACAATCTTATACTAACACTGGCGTAGTACACATTATTGCTATATCTGGTTTGCATCTTGGCTTAATTTATTGGCTGCTTTCCATTTTATGCAAACCCCTTAAGAAAAAGAAAAACACAAGATGGTTAAGTCCGGTAATAATTATAACCGGGCTGTGGCTATTTAGTTTACTAGCCGGAGCACAGCCTTCCATTCTACGTTCTGCCGTAATGTTTACCTGTATTGTATTGGGCGAGTCCTTATCGAGAAGATCTTCTATTTATAATACGATGGCGGTTTCGGCCTTTATTCTGCTTTGTATCAATCCGTATTGGTTATGGGACGTTGGTTTTCAATTATCTTATGCGGCAGTTTTAAGCATCATCATATTTATGCGACCAATTTACAATTGGTTCTATATAAAAAACAAAGCATTGGATTTTTTATGGAAGCTGAATGCTGTTACACTGGCTGCGCAAATATTGACCGTGCCATTAAGCATTTATCATTTTCACCAATTCCCTAATTTATTCTTTATAACCAATTTTGTTGCAGTACCATTGTCAAGCATCATTCTGTTGGGTGAAATTTTTCTTTGTATAATATTTTTTATTCCTGCACTAGTTAATATAGTTGGCAAAGTACTTGAATGGCTTATCTGGCTCATGAACAGTTATATTGAAAGAATAGAAGTAATAAAATTTTCGTTGTGGGATGGATTACAGATAAATATTATTCAGGCAATCTTACTGGTATTTTTTGCAGCAGGTATCAGTCGCTGGTTAATGGATAAATCAACTACCGGATTAAAGCTGGGACTTTTTTCGTTATTGGCTTTTATTGGCTTGCGGTCCTACTCATTTATAAAAAGCAACCAGCAGCAAAAAGTAGTGGTTTATAATGTGCCGCAAAAAAGGGCTATTGATTTTATAAACGGACGAGACTACAAGTTTATTGGCGATTCAACATTGCTGGCCGATGATTTTGCCCGCAATTTTCACCTGAAACCTGCACGGATACTTTTCCGGATAAAAGAAACGGACATGTTGAGTAATCTGCGAGCTTCTGATAATTACATTGACTATAACGGAAAACGGATTTTGTTACTTGACTCAACAATGGCTTTTACAAAGCAAGAAACAAAGCCCACAATTGATCTTCTTATTATTTCAAAGAACCCAAAAATCTATATGAAAAAACTAGCTGCTTCATTAGATATAAAGCAAGTAGTGTTGGATGGCTCTGTTCCCGCCTGGAAAGCTAACTACTGGAAGAGAGATTGCGATTCATTGAAAATTCCCTGGCATGATGTGACGGTGAAAGGGGCATTTGTGATGAAGATCGAATAAGTTCTTAAATTACAGTTTAGTGTTATTCATGAAAACTATTTTACTTTTTTGTGTTCTGCTTAGCCAATATTCATTTGCACAGAATATAAGTGACTCTATTAATAAGGATGAAGTAAGAAAAATCCTCTACTATCTTTCTGCTGATGAGATGAAAGGACGGGTAAACTTTTCACCAGAACAGGATACAGTAGCCACCTATTTAAGTAACCGTTTTAGTGAGTATGGATTAAAGCCATTTACTAGTCATGATAGTTTTTATCACAATTTCTGGGTCTCAGGAATTAAGAATAGTGATAGCAGTGCCGTACTAAAAAATGTAATAGGCATGCTACCCGGCGATAAATATCCTGATGAAGCTGTTATTTTTTCTGCTCACTATGATCATGTAAAAGGTAAAGAAATTCATAATGGAGCAAATGATAATGCATCTGGTACTTCCGCAGTGTTAATGCTGGCAAAATATTTTGCCATGCGAAAAGACAATGAAAGAACACTTGTTTTCTGTCTTTTTGCAGGGGAGGAATTAGGCTTGCTTGGTTCTACAGCTTTTGCGCAAATAGTAAGGCCGGAAACGATAAAAGCAGTTATTAATATTGAAATGATTGGTGCTACAAACAGAACTGGAAAAAATGCTTTTTTTCTAACGGGGGATCACTATTCCAATATGAAAAAAATATTAGCCAAAAATCTGACCGGAACCAACGTAAAAATAAAGAAGGAAGGTGCTGATGAAAATTTTCTGTTTAGGCGTTCCGATAATTACCCTTTTGCTAAATTAGGAGTACCTGCACACACAATTATGTGTAGCGATGATAATGACCCTTGCTACCATAAACCCTGTGATGATGCTGAAAGAATTGATTCGGAAAATATGACGAGAATAATACAGGCAATTGCAATAGCATCTCGTAGTATTATTAGTGGGATTGATACCCCTACAAGAATAAAGAAAAAACTATGACCCAAGTGAAAAAGATATTAGTTACTGCATATGTTCTACTGATTGTTTATTGCGGGAAAGCTCAAAATATAGATACCATAACAACACTTGATAGTTTTTTCGCTGGCATACCTGTTCAGCAGGGTTTTGCAAAATGGGTTGAGTATTTATACAAACATCCGAATATGGGGCTTGATTCTGCTAATAATAGAGGTAGCTACTCGAGTTTAAAATCAGGTGCAAGTCATTATCCTTTTCCAGATTCAATTCAGGTGAAAATTTTGGCCGGAGATGAATTGTTTGACATTAAAGGGGTTAAAAAATTAGTAAGATCACATGACTTGTATATAGAAGGAGTATTTGGCAATCACAAAAGATCTGAAAAAAATACATGGAAATGCTATGGACAATTACACAAGTTGTTTAAAAAGTATTATAGCGTAAGAAATTCAGGTTTTAGTTCAGTATACTATAAAAAAGGGGTAAATGATAAGTTTCCTGATTTTTCGATGCATATTGGCTTTTCCCCAGAATTAAATTTCTACTACATCTTACTCATATATGAAGAAGATGATGTTACGTTGAGTAATAAAACTTCGGAATAATAATTATTATTATTGATCAAGCTTATAAAAGCCGATGTTTCGACAAGCTCAGTAGCGAACCGAACCATGAATAGTGCGACGCAAGGAACGATCCTAGTAGCAATGCAGCTGGCCAAATAATATTTCCACTCTCGAAAAAAGCCTCTTTTGCAAAGAAACCACAGACACTTACCTTTGCGACTTCCCAGCGATTTGCCTGCCCTCAACACCACATTTTTATGAACAAAAAGATTCAATCGGCACTTATTTCTGTTTTTTATAAAGACGGACTTGAAAATATTGTACAACTACTATCTCAGCAAGGTGTAACCATCTACAGCACCGGCGGCACCCAAACTTTTATTGAAAGCCTGGGTATAAAAGTAATTCCGGTAGAAGATCTCACCACCTATCCATCCATATTAGGTGGAAGGGTAAAAACACTCCATCCTTCTGTATTTGGTGGTATACTTGGCAAACGGGATAATGTACAGCATGTGCAGGAAATGAAGCAATACAATATTCCTGAAATTGATCTGGTGATCGTTGATCTGTATCCATTTGAAGAAACTGTGGCTTCAACAACAGACGAAAAAGCTATCATTGAAAAAATAGACATCGGCGGACCTTCTATGATAAGAGGTGCTGCTAAAAATTTTAAAGATGTAGTTGTAATTGCTGCTAAAAAAGACTATGCTGCTCTGGAACAATTGCTAAAAGACCAGCAAGCTGAGACAACCTTAGAACAACGAAAATCTTTTGCTGCCAAAGCCTTTGAAGTAGTAGCGCATTATGATGTGGCAATTGCAAAATATTTCAATTCCTCTGAGTCATTATTCTTTTTGGAATCAATCACCAATCCAAAAGCAATGCGCTATGGTGAAAATCCTCACCAGTCAGGCGTTTTCTATGGGGATTTGAATAAACTCTTTAACCAATTAAACGGCAAAGAGCTTTCTTACAACAATCTGGTTGATGTTGATGCAGCAATGCAATTGATAAAAGAATTCAAAAGCATAACCTTTGCAATCATTAAACACACTAATGTTTGCGGTGTTGCACAACGACCAACCGTAAAAGAAAGTTGGGATGCAGCTTTGGCCGGTGATAATGAAAGTGCTTTTGGTGGTGTATTGGTTTGTAACGGTACTATTGATAAAGCTACCGCTGATGCCATCAATGAAATTTTCTTTGAAGTATTAATTGCTCCTGCTTTTGACGAAGATGCTTTGACAATTCTAAAATCGAAGAAGAATAGAATTTTGCTGGAACTGAAAGCTCAACCTGAAAATAAAGAGCAATACAAATCTGTATTGAACGGTGTGTTAGTACAAGGAATTGACGAGGGTAATTTTGCTGAATGGAAAGAAACAGGAGCTAGAGAAACCACACAAACAGAGAAAGATGATTTAACTTTTGCAAACATTATTTGCAAGCATTTAAAATCCAATGCCATTGCCTTAGTTAAAAACAAACAACTGGTTGGAAAAGGATGCGGACAAACAAGTCGTATTGATTCACTACGGCAGGCGGTAGAAAAAGCGAAGCAATTCAACTTCGATTTAACAGGTGCCGTGATGGCCAGCGATGCATTCTTTCCTTTTAACGATTGTGTGCAACTGGGACATGAGGCAGGCATCACTGCTTTTATTCAACCCGGCGGTTCTATAAGAGATAATGATTCTATTGAATATTGCAAAGCGAATAACCTGGCGATGGTGATAACAGGATTGCGGCATTTTAAACACTAACTGTAAAACTATATAGCCTTCCGCCAACTGGCGGAAAATTTAGAGGGCATGAACATTTTCGACTTCCATAAAACCATTATAACCACTTCGGCGGACTATTTAAAAAAGTTATCCGTATTCAATCCGCTTACCATCAATAAAAAAGGAGCAAGATCAAAAGCTTTGTTTGCCTTAGCATTGGTTTGTGTTTTATGGGGTACTACCTGGATCGCTTCAAAAGAAGGTGTAAAACATATTCCCGATGCATTACAGATGGCTGCCATAAGACAATTGATCGGCGGTGCTTGTTATGTTGCTTTCTTTCTTTATAAAAAGGCCACATTGCCAAAAGGAAAAGAATGGATACCCATTATAGTTTTAAGTTTTCTGAATTTTATTATGAGCAATGGCCTTAGCACTCTGGCTTTGCAATATGATATTTCTGCAGGCCTTGGAGCTATCATCGGTGCAATTTTTCCGTTATGGATTGTAGTAATTGGTCTTTTTATCTCAAAAGAAAAAATGCCGACTAAGGCTATTATTGGTTTACTACTTGGCTTTGGAGGTGTCTGTGTTATTTTTTACGACCATCTCAATGATTTTCTTAATCCAAAATTTCAAATAGGGATTTTATTCTCCGTTGTTGCTACATGGACATGGGCCTTTGCTACATTGTACACAAAAAAACAAGCCTTAAATTTTAATCCCTACTTCAGTCTTGGTTTACAAATGATAATCAGTGGAATCGCTTTGTATGGTTTTTCATCAGCAACAGGCAGAGCTATTCCGGTAGCAGCTATTCCCTGGCAATCCTGGGCGGCCATTGCATACCTGGTAATTTTTGGGTCCCTTATTGCCTTCATTTGTTACTTGTATGCATTACAAAACTTACCTACGGAGCAAGTTTCGATATATGCTTATGTAAACCCAATGGTGGCGGTGCTATGCGGATGGTTAATCTTCAATGAAAAAATCACTATTTATATCACAATCGGCGGATTGGTAACCTTGCTCGGAATATATTTAGTGAACAAGGCATTTAAAGCAGTACCGGCACCGGAGCAACCCGAAGCTGAAGGAATGTAGCTTACTTAGCAACTTCTTCTACAAACTGTCTGTATACTTCTTTCCATCCTTTAAACTTTTCATCTGTACCTAAAAAAGTATTATGCCAGATGGTAATGAGTGTCCCTTCAACTGCTTTTGTTACTTTATAATAATGGCGCATTTCTTCTAACGCCTTTGCGGGAGTAAATTTCTGTTCATAAAAAGAATTAGCTTCCATATAGCAAAATGGATGCAATAAAAGATTGGTTATTTCTTCTTTTTCCAAATCATACCAATAAAAGGGGGAAGCAACAGATGCCCGAAATCCATTGATACTTCCATAGCCCATAGAAAAATCTTCTTTGATACCTGCCTCAATCAAATGACGAAAAGTTTGTGGCAAGGTAAATCGTATATAGTGCTGGCGGGAGGATATGACTTTTGTTGCAGTAATAAGTTCAATCCGTTCCTTTTCCTCTTTTATTAATAAAGGATCATCACCACTCTGCCACGAAGGATGCACTCCGATAATATATTTCTCTGCATGTTGTTTTACAATAGTTTGTAATGCAATTTCAGAAGGCAAAATATTTCTATCATACTTGCCGGTAGATTTCGGGATCAGGAAAAAATATCTTGGCCTTAGTTGATGAGGCCGGTGCAGATCATCTATCCAGCTATAAGAATCAAATGGATCGGGAATTTTATTATTTAACACTTGTCTTCGCAATCTAAACCGTTCAAATTTTCCTTTCAACAAATCCTTTATTGCAGCACCTGCACTTCGCCACCATTCTTTGTGCTTATAAGAATAGGCTTCGTCGATATCATACGTTGGCAAAAATTCGAAGTTCGGAGTTCTTGGTTTGAAGTTGGGAAACTTTACTTGCAAACTTTCAATAAAATCTCGAAGCCAGCTATTAATTACTGGAAGATTTAAAAATCCTTCTCTAAATGCCAATGAGTTTTCATGTGCATAGCGGCCATATAAATCTTTCTCATGCGGCAGGTATTCTTCATACCGGCTTAGCAAATAAAAAGAAGCAGCAAAAATATCAAAAGAAAAATCACCTTCCGCTTTAAAGAACGCTTTATAGCCGTTTACTTCAAAGCAATCAATCTGCTGTGGATGGATATTTTTTTCAAAAAGAAGGGGAGCAGGTTTTATCCAAAATTCATCAGGAACAAGTGGCTGATTGCTATAATTAATTTTAGCCCCAACATAACCAATAAATTTATCAGGATTGTCCGTTATCTCAAATGGCTTACCAGCAATTTCCTGACCGATAAAATCAGCGATATATCTTAAACGATTCGTTATTGTATTTAAAAAAACGATCACCAACTAAAGATAACTATCTGTTACCGTTTTTCTCTTTCCACAATTCATTGAATGATTTTTTGGGAAACTCCATTTTGCCACGGTGCTCCTGCCAGCCTTTTACCATACTGTTCACCACCCAGTTCTTAATAGTACCATTGGCCATGTTCATCCATTTGCGGCGCAGCATTCCCTGCTTCCACATTTTCCACGCCATTTTTTCACCAAATGAAGCATGACCTTCTTCCACCGCTTCATGCCTGTTTTCCAGCAGTAGTTCGTGGAGATTTATTTTCACTGCACACACTTCTGTGCAGTTGCCGCATAGCGAAGAAGCATAACTCAGGTGCTTCCACTCACCCATATCTTTTAAGTGTGGAGTAATAACAGAACCTATTGGTCCGCTGTAAGTAGCAGCATAAGTATGACCGCCAATATTTTTATAAACCGGGCAAGCATTTAAGCAAGCTCCGCAGCGAATACAATACAAACTTTCCCGTTGCTTTTCATTCGCAAGGATATTGGTGCGTCCATTGTCCAGCAATATCACATACATGTCTTCCGGTCCATCAATCTCGTTGACCTGCTTTGGACCTGTAATTATTGTATTATAAACCGTAATTCGTTGTCCTGTGCCAAATGTGGAGAGCAGCGGCCAGAACAAAGCCAAATCCGTCATCGAAGGAATTACCTTTTCTATTCCTGCAATTACAATATGTGTTTTTGGCATAGAGCAACTTAGTCTCGCATTACCTTCATTTTCCGTAACCGCTATTCCACCAATATCTGAGATAATAAAATTGGCACCTGTCACTCCCACTTCTGCTTGTATATATTTCTCCCGTAAAATATCTCTTGCTACTAATGTCAATTGCTCTGGAGTTAACTTCGGATCTGTTCCTAACTTTTCGGCAAACAACTTCGCTACATCTTCCTTGCTTTTATGCATGGCTGGTGTAACAATATGGTAAGGGGGTTCGCCATCTAATTGCTGTATATATTCTCCCAGGTCTGTTTCTACACTTTCAATTCCGTTCTTTTCCAAAAAATCATTCAGGTGAATTTCTTCCGTTACCATACTCTTGCTCTTCACCAATGTTTTGCAATTCTTTTCGTCGCAAATTTTCTTAATCGCATCTAAAGCCTGTTGCGCATCTTCTGCCCAAATAACTTTAGCTCCTCGTTTTGTTATGGCTGCTTCAAATGTTTCTAATTGCACATCCAGCGATTCAATAGCTTTCCATTTAATATTCTTAGCTCTTTCTCTAGCCAGGTTAATATCAAAGAACTGTTGCTTACCCTGCGGCACAACAGCATTGTACTTACCAATATTAAAATTGATTTTGCGACGATGTTCTTTATCGGCAGCTTTGATAGTACTCTTCGCTATAAAGTTTGTAACTGTTTCTTTCACTTTTACTTATTGATTATTCTTTAAAATCCTGTATCTCGTCCCACTCTCCCTTTGCAATTGTATCTAAGGCGTTATAAAACTCTTCTCCGTACTTTCTTATTATGGGTTCTTTTAAAAATTGATAAACGGGAACTTTCAGTTTTTCACCTAATGCACAAGCTGGGCTGCACATTTGTTCTCTAGGCTCATAGTTCACTCTTTCATAATCCCCATGCTTTCCTTTTTTTGCTATAATGGGATACAGGTGACAGCTGATCGGCTTCTTCCATGGAATAATTCCATCATTGTACGCTTGCTCAAAAGCACATTTGATAATTCCATTCTCCCCCCGAATTCCATACACACATATTTCCTTATCATTATCCAATGTTGGTGTTACCCATTCAAACTCTTTATCATACACATAAAACCCTTTTCTTTCAATTTCCGCAATAGAATCTCTGGTAAGATAAGGCTTTACTTTTTCGTAAACGTCTGTTACTATTTTTAGTTCGTCTTTATCCAATGGTGCGCCGGCTGCACCATCTTCACAACAACCTCCTTTACATTTTCCAAGGTCGCAAACAAATTGCTTGTCTACTACATCTTCGGTTATTAATATATTATCAATTACTATCAACTTTTCTTTTTTTGCAAAGGTAAGACCTCAATTATTCCTGACTGCTTTTTGTTCGCTTTAAAAACCTTGTTTTAAGATGTTGTCCCGCTTTTGTAAGCCGGTTATGAGAAGTCAGGTATTTTATTACCCGGTGCTCCAGCCAATGATGAAGAGGCAGTAAAACTGCAGCTAGCCCAATCATAAATAACAGATCCTTCCACGGTTCTCCTTTTGTAAAGGCGTAAATATTTTTTTTAAACAATAGAAAGATAAATTCAAAAAACATCAGGAATACAAAAAAGCCAATAGCCTTGATGGTAGTTACTGATACTTTAAACATCCCCATCATTACTAATAAAATAAATAGAGCTGCTATCCCAATAGTAATGCCGAGGTATTGAATACTATCCCGTTTTTTCCTTTTTTCTTCTTTTTCTTTTGCTAGTCTTTCCTGCCGCTGCTGCTCATCAGCAGCTTCTACTTGCATCAGGTCTTTTTCTTTTCCCAGTTTTGCAAGGCTGTCTTTGTATTTGTAGTTTAAGCTGCCATAATACACTGCCTGTTTATAATCCCCTTTTAGTTGGTACAAGGTGTCCAGCATTTCTGCTGTTGTTTTCATTATTTCCAGGCTACCTGTTTTATCGGCTATCACATTTGCTTTTAAAAAATAATTGATAGATTTATCAAGTTCTCCGGTTTTTTTATGCAATATGCCTAGCTGATAATAGTAACTATATTGGTTGCCGGTATTTACATCATTCTCAAAAAATGAGGCCACCTTATCATAATAATATTTTGCTGAGTCATATTTACCAATCATAGTGTAAATGAACCCATAAGACTGGTTAACAAAATGCCCGAAACCGAGTGTTTCCAAAAAAATTTTTAGCTGTGGATGCTCATTAAAATAATCCAATGCTTTTTGTGGCTGATCAGATGCCATATAATTATTTACGATCCCTCTGTATCCGATAGCTTTTATGGGCTCGAAATTTAATGAATCCGCAAGTGCAAGTGATTTCTCATAATAATGCCGGGACATTTCATAATTCTTTTTAGCAGAATACAAATCCCCAATACGGTTTAAATCCTGTACTCTGTTATAGGGGGTTTGGCCAGTTTTTATTCTCGCTAATACAGCTTGTGCTTTTACCTGGTAATCGATTGATTTATCATAATCTTCAATGCCGCCATAAAAAGAGGATAGATGAGTATACCCGGAGCGTAATAAAAAAGGGTTATCTAATTCTTCTGCAATCCGAAGTCCGGCCATCATATTTCTAAGTGCAAGCAATTTTTCATTCCGGATTAAGTACACCATGCCGTACTCTAAGTGAACTTTTGCTGTGAGGCTGTCGTTTTTAATTGTACCTGTGTATGAATACGCTTGGTTACAATTACTTAAGGCCTTGTCGGCATCAAGTGTAAAGCGATGGATTTCTGATAGTAACAGGTAGGCACTTACAGCCAGTATATCCAGCTTGTTTTGTTTTGCCATTTCCAAGCCCGTGGTATAATATTCAATTGCTTTATCTATGTTATCTTTTTTGCCGGCGACGTAAGAAAATCTTTCCCCATTTATTAACTGAGCTTTTATCATTAACTCTCTATTCCGTGATTCCTCCCCTATCCTGATTAGCTCAAGACCATACTTATCCGCTTCAGCCGGATTAACATTCATTAAAACCTTTGAAAGTTGGCCTGTCAATTGAAATTTTTCTTCAATGGTAGTAGCTCTGGCAATACTTCGTTTAAAAGAGTCCACAGCAGCAAGCTGTTGTTGGGCCTCCCCGAAATAATGTATAGCCAGTAGGATGGCTAGGAAAAGCAGTTTTCGCATATCCTAAATTAACTCATTTTCTCTTTAACACAATTCTAACAGTCATTGTTTATGGAGGAAATAAGCCCGTTGCATCCTACGCTTACAAACTACTGTATGCGTAATACAAGATTGCTAACGCTTCAACAATCTGCCAAAGTTTTTTTCCAGATGCTTTTTTGGGTGCCGGTCATCGGATTTAGCTTATTACTTATTTATAACACCATCCCTTATTTTTCCTTTAGCAAGGAATTTGACTTTATTATAGAAAGAAGTTTCTTATTCCAAAGCAATTTTTACAATGCCTGTTTCTATATTCATATTGCTGCGGGAGCACTCTGTATTGGCGCAGCCCTTATCCAATTCTCCAGGTATATTCTTAAAAAGTCAAAAGCCATTCACCGCATTTCCGGAAAAATTTATGTGGCCGTAGTGTTATTTCTCGGTGCTCCTACGGGGCTGTATATGTCATTCTTTGCCAAAGGAAGTTTCTGGGAAAGATCACTGTTTATGTTTATGGCTGGCTGGTGGTTTGTTACTACCCTATATGGATTAACGACCATTCAAAAAAGAAATATCGTAGCGCATAAAGTCTGGATGATTCGCAGCTATGCAATGGCGATGACAGCAGTTACTTTCCGGGTTTACCATATTATTTTTTACCTGCTTGATTGGGGCCATCTTGAAAACTACGAGCTGTCGCTTTGGATAAGTGTAATTGGCAATATGCTGTTTGCAGAGTGGGTTATATACAGGCAGAGCCGGAATTATTTAAAATCATTTACTACCTGATCCATTGAATATTTTTTAACCTAAAAAATTAATTAACCATGAAATCTGTTTTGTATGTCGGCGCCTCATTGATGATTGGTGCCAGTATCTATGGCTTTGTTGATTATAAGCAAACAAGTCATAAAAAAGAGTTTACCACCATGTATGTTGAAGAAAAAGCAACGGAACCTGTTCCAGAAATTGTAAGGGAGAAAAAAGATGTGGGGGTAGTTAGCGAACCGGGTAAAATATCAAAAACCTCTGCAACTAAAAAGAGGACAGTAGGAAGAGATAAAGCGGTTGACTACCCGACTACAGAAGAAATTATCCCAATAAAACCAATTGCAGAAGAAGACCTGATGAACGCCGGCGATAGTAAAAAAATTGAGGAGGGCATTGTTACAGTTACCCCTTCGAAAGAACATAAAGTAAGAGTAAAAAGAAAGAAATTAAGTACGAAAATATTCAGCCGTGCCCCTATGAAATATGATATAGAGGAAGTAACGATTACTTCTGCAAAGGCTGATACCAAAAAAGAAAAATAAATTTCCAGTGTGTCTATGTGTGTTCTATCCCGGTAGCGTACCCCTGCCGGGATTATTCTTTCCAACGCATTGTATTGATCAAATGCTGTAAATCTTTTTTCAAAAAGTCATTTACAATGCTTAGTGAATCGGCATTCGGTGTTGCATCAAAATAAAGAGCCCCCCGTAAAAAATGCTTGGTGGAATCCGTCAAAAAGAACTGGTTTGCTGTAGCGGTGTTACCACCCAGATCAAAATAAATCCCTTCTACTTTATTCGGCGTTTCTATCCGGCTCTCTTCAATACCAGTTGACACATCCACATGCTGCTTGTATGCCATTTTAAAACCATCTTTTACTAACGAATCAAAACTTGATTGTCCTTTTATTGCTTTATAGCTGATGTAAATTCTACCGGCAAACTGTGGTACATCAATGTTAATCCACCAATCACCAGCTTTATCTTCAAAAAAAGTAGTGTCCTTACTTACCGTAGCATACACAGGATATTCAAATATATAAGGATAGCCAGGTTGGTCAAATAGTTGGTATTTCTTCTCCGGAAAATCAATATGAAAATAACCTTTCTTTTTGCCCACTGAATAATCGCTGTTGCAGGAAAGCAGATAGATAGAAAAAGGGAGAATAAGAATTATTAACCTGATTATGTTGCGTTTCATTACTGTTTTATTGAGACTTTTACCTGCTGTATCCTGTTGTTATCTGCCTGGAGAACGGTGAATTCAAAATCGCCGCTTGGTGTTACTGAATTTACTACCGGGAACTCCCCTGCTAACTCCAGCACTAAGCCTGCTAATGATTCGCTTTCTCCCCGCACTCCATCAAAAGTATCCATCGGCAGGTGCATAATCTTACATATGTCATGTATCATCGTCTTGCCTTCAAAAATATAATTATTGTCATCAATCTTTCTGTTGCCACTTTCCTCTTCATCAAACTCATCTTTTATTTCACCTATCACTTCTTCCAAAATATCTTCCATAGTTACAATACCGCTGGTGCCGCCAAACTCATCTACTACAATTGCAAAATGAATTCTTTTCTGCTGAAAATCCTTTAGTAAATCTTCAATCAATTTGGGTTCTGGCACAAAATAAGGCTGCCGCATTAATGAATGCCAATCATAATCATCTGCTTCGTTAAGGTGAGCAATCAAATCTTTAGTATTAATAATACCTGCCACTTCATCCAAACTTCCTGTATACACCGGCAATCTTGAATAATGCAATTCTTCTACTCTTTTAATTAAATCTCCAAACGAGGAATTATAGTCAATGCCGCTTACATCCAACCGGCTCTTCATTACTTGCTTCACTGAAATATTTCCAAATTTTACAATCCCCTTCATTATATTTTTTTCTTCCGGAGAAGCTTCCTCATCTGTTTTAATATCTATAGCCTCATCCAGTTCCTGCATACTCATGGCGTCTGTTCTTTCTGCACCAACTCTTTTACCAATACCATCTGCCAGCGAAACAATCCATTTACTGATACGGCGTAATAGTAAATGTAGTGCTTCCACTACAAATGATGATCCATAAGCAAACCGAAGATTATGTTGTGTAGCCCACACTTTAGGTAAAATTTTCCCAAAGAAAATAAGCACAAATGCAATAGTGACTACTTTTATAAGAACCTCTACAATAGTTCCTATTTTACCGAATGAGATAAGCTGGGTTAACAAGTAATTAGCTAGAACTATAATGCTAATGTTAACAAAAGTGCCCGCAATCAATAACGAAGCATACACTTCCTTTGATTCCTCTAATAATGTTACAATTCGTTTAGCTGATGAATGCTGTTTTGTTTTCAGCATATTTACATCTTTATTATTAAGAGAAAATAATGCCACTTCTGCGCCGGAAATGGTGAATGTAAGCAACAATAAAATCCCCAGCGAAACAGCTAAGAAAGTAGTGCCCTGCGTATTAATAGCCAGAAAATAATAAGAGATATTATTGAATATGGAAATAAGTACCGAATGACTTTCCAAAGCAAGAGATTTATATTATCAAAAAAGGCAGGTCATATGGCCTGCCCTGTTGTAAAACAAAGTTATTGTTTTTAAGTACACTATTAAAAAGGAAGGCTTTCCGAAGGATCCCCCATTGGCATATCACCACCCATTCCTTCAATTCCGCCGCCTTCTGAGCCAGACCCGCTACCATCCATTCTTTTATCCAGCATTATAAGGTTGTCTCCGACTACTTCTGTAGCAAATTTTCGATTGCCATCTTTATCATCCCAACTACGGGTACGCAATCTTCCTTCTATATATACAAGGCTACTCTTATGCAGGTATTTTTGCGCCAGTTCTGCCAGGCCCCGCCAAAGCACTACTGTATGCCATTCTGTTTGCGACACTAATTTACCAGTGCGGTCCTTAAAAGTTTCTGTAGTTGCCAGTGGAAATTTAGCTACCGCAATATTTCCTTCCAGGTGCTGAACGTCCGGGTCTTTGCCCAGATTACCGATAAGCATTACTCTATTTACGCCTCTCATATATCTATTCTTTAGAATTAATTAATAAATCAATCAGGGGCTACTAATGCTATTTAAAGTTAATTCGTTTTTTATAGGCAAACAACAAAAATTAAACCATGAGGAGTTAATTTAACATCAGAATAAACTCTGCTGGACTCTTTTCTCTTTAAGGTATTGGTTGATGAATTGCGGAAAAGCATATTTAGCCATTTTACTTTTTGTCACCCATACCCAACCATTATTGTCTTTAGCTTGCCTTTTTAGCTGTATGCGTATAAATTGCCCGGCTATTAGCTGGTGAGAAAGTTGTTGTTTAAATAGCGGAGAAACCGAGGCAACTTCATAATCTTTTTTAACCAACCAGTTTTTCTTAGTGGCTTGTTGTAAAATATTTATTACAGAAGACTCTGCATTGGCTTCAATAAGCGGAAATTGAAAAAGATCTTGCCAAATACCTTTTGCTGTTCTTTGTTCAATAGCTATTTCATTTTTATACTCCAATATCAAATAGTAAAACCAGCGTTTCCTAATAGTGATTTTCTTTTCTTTTACCGGCAACTCATTTAATTTATTAATAAGAAAAGCCACACAACTTTTTTTAAAGACACAGTTTGAACATAATGGTGCTACAGGCTTACATATTACTGCTCCAAAATCCATGATAGCCTGGTTATATAAACCGGGTTGTTTTTTGTCAAGCAATTCATCCGCCAATACAGAAAATAGTTTTTTCCCTTCTGTAGTATCCGTGGCTGTGTAAATACCAAAAACTCTTGCCAGTACCCGAAATACATTTCCATCCACCACCGCATATGGCAGATTAAAGGCAAATGAAGAAATAGCTGCTGCAGTATAAGGACCTATTCCCTTTAATGACTTTATTTTTTCATAATCATCAGGAAATTTTCCTTTTAATTCTTTTGAAATAAACCGTGCAGTTGCTAACAGGTTTCTGCATCTTGTATAGTAACCTAGTCCTTCCCAAAGCTTGAAAACCTTTTCATCCGGTGCTTTCGCCAGTTTGTGAACGTTTGGAAATGATTTAATGAAGTTGTTATAATAGCTCAATCCCTGCTCTACTCTTGTTTGTTGTAATATGATTTCGCTTAACCAGATTTTATATGGGTCTTTTTCACCCTTCCAAGGCATTTGCCGGGAGTTCTTTTCGTTGTTCCACTTTAGTAGGATAGAGGAAAACTTATTTTTGGTTAAGAGTAGGTCGCTTTTTCTCATCAAGTGCTTATTCCAGGTGATTTTACGGCTAAATATCTATCATTTCTGCCTTATAGCCTCTGCAAGTCGGCTGAAAAAAATAAAATTCCCTGAAAAAAATTATCCCTATTTAGTTGACTATCATATAATTTTGTCCTAAATTGTCATTGTAAACCAATTAAAACCCTGCAACAATGAGAAAAGCCGACCTGGTCAATCAGATTTCTGAAAAAACAGGCATACCCAAGGTAGATGTGCTTGTTACTCTTGAAACTATGTTTAAAGAGGTAAAAGACACTCTCTCTGCCGGCGAAAATATCTACATACGTGGATTTGGTAGCTTTATTACTAAAAAAAGAGCTGCTAAAATTGGCCGTAACATCAAGAAAAATATTGCAGTACATATTCCGGAACATTATATACCTGCTTTTAAACCTGCTAAAGAATTTGTGGCAGAGGTAAAAAAACTAAAAGAAGTAAAACCTGATGCAGGTCCGGGTGAAGATGCTTAATTAAACCTTCTCTTACTACATTTTTATAGACAGCTTTGGGGTAACTTCGCATCCTGAAATTTTTTGACAGTGAAGAAACCTCAATGGATTACTATTGGTGCAGCTTTGGTACTAACTGCTGCTATTTTTGTTTTTGGAAGAACTGTTCCCAACAAGAAAACAATTGTTGCAGAGCAGCATAGTGCAGATGATGGCCATGACCATGGCCCTGTTGAAGCTGCTATTTCCATTGATACCATTTTGAACCTCGCCAAAAAGCAATTAACTACAGAGCAAGTAGTTAGAATAAATAGTTTAGAAAATTCAATCAGCCGTGGCGATGTAAAAGACCAGCAAATTCATGTTTACCATCAATTAGCCCGGTTTTGGGCCGATTCTGCCCGAATTTTTGAGCCCTATGCCTGGTACCAAGCCGAAGCCGCCAGATTGGAAAATTCGGAAAAAACCCTCACCTTTGCCGCCCAACTATTTTTGGATAACCTGCAAAGTGACGAAGTAGCAAACCGCAGACAGTGGAAAGCTTTACAGGCCAAGGATTTGTTTGAAAGATCTTTGATGATTAACCCGGATAATGATTCTGCCAAAGTAGGCCTTGGCGCCTGCTACTTATTTGGAAATATTTCTGACATGCCAATGGAAGGAATAACCAAAATTAGAGAAGTGGTGGAGAAAGACAGTACCAATATATATGCGCAGATGATGCTGGCAAGAGGGTCGTTAATTTCCGGGCAATATGATAAAGCAATAACCCGTTTACAAACTGTAAACCAGTTGCAACCCGACAATCTGGATGCAATTTTATTATTAGCCGAAGTATTTGAACGTACCAGTGACAAAGCAAATGCTATAACATGGTATCAAAAAAGCATCGCATTCATAAAACAGCCAGAAATAAAAAAAGCTGTTCAACAACGAATTGACGAGCTTAAAAAATAATCATTAGACCAATTAAAGGATTTAGAAACGTATTATATTATAAACAAGATTTAAAAAACATTTGAGTATGCCTTGTGGTAAAAAAAGGAAGCGTCATAAAATTGCGACGCATAAGCGTAAAAAAAGACTGAGAAAGAACCGTCATAAGAAGAGGAACAAATAGTCTGGAGTTAGGAGCCGGGTGCAAAATTGATCCGGGTTTTCTACACTGAACTCTGAACTCAGAACTATGAACTCTTTTCCAGTCCAC
>CAZXMP010000016.1:0-36354 GCA_964641575.1 uncultured Chitinophaga sp.
AAATTTTCGTAAACCTACGAAAATTTAGTAACAAGACAAATTTATTTTGTTAAAACTATTCTAATGGGAGTTAGTCACTAATTACACGAATGACACAAATGAATACAGGGGAATAAAAATTAAATGCGAATCTCTATTGCCTTCGGCAATGAAACGAATACAGTTAGCAACAGACTTGCCTACCGGCAGGCAGGTTACACAGATGAACACAGATTATATCCTTTAAAGCTACCAAGCTTTAAAATCCAATAGATCCTATTCAAACAATCGGAGTACAAGAACCCTCCTTCGGAGGGCAGGGAGGCGTTCACACCAACTCCTTCAACTTCGCTACCACCATATCTACTTCTTCCTTTGTATTGTATTTGCTAAAAGAAAAACGAACCGTCACTAAATTGGGATTGTTATTGATGGCCCGGATAACATGCGAACCAACATCGGCACCACTACTGCAGGCACTTCCGCCGGAGACACAAATACCACTCATGTCCAAGTTAAAAAGTATCATTTCGGATTTTTCTGTTTTTGGAAATGCCGCACTTAATACGGTGTATAAGCATTTTCCATCCTGGTCGCCATTGAAATGAACCCCTTTGATATGTTTGGTCAACTGCTCCTTCATATAAGTTTTCAGTGACTGAATATATTGACTATCTGCATCATGATTAGCCATCGCCAATTCCAACGCTTTTGCAAAACCAACAATACCATAGAGATTCTCTGTACCGGCCCGCATATTTCTTTCTTGTCCGCCGCCGTAGATGAAAGGTTTTATTTTGATATTATCATTGATATACAAAATACCAATACCTTTAGGACCATGAAATTTATGCCCGGCACCAGAAATAAAATGTACTGGTGTTTTTCTTAGATCCAAGTGATAGTGACCAACTGTTTGCACACAATCCGAATGAAAAATAGCATTGTATTTTTTGCAAAGATTTCCAACTGCATCGATATCAAGTATATTACCGATCTCATTATTAGCATGCATTAATGTTACAAGGCAACGGGTTTCTCCTTTCGCTGCTAATTGTTCTTCCAGGTCTTCTAAATCTACATGCCCTGTTGGAAATAATTTTACATGACTGCTTGTTACTTCATCGCCACAATCGTAATGTTCTACGGTATGCAACACTGCATGATGTTCGATGGGCGAAGTAATGATATGCTTACAACCTAAATCCCTGATGGCAGAAAGAATAGCTGTGTTGTTGCTTTCCGTACCGCCGCTGGTAAAGAAAATTTCACCGGGATGGGCATTCAATAATTTAGCTACCGATTTCCGTGAGCTTTCTATGGCCATTCTAGATTCTCTTCCATAAGAATAAATAGATGATGGATTGCCAAAATGGGTAGTCATGTATGGCAGCATTGCATCCAGCACTGCTGAATCAAGTGCGGTTGTGGCGGCGTTATCAAAGTAAATTCTGTTCATGCCCAAAGAAGCTTGGTTTTTAAGTGTCGGCAAAGATAAGTAAACAGCTTTTGCAGCGATTATTCCATCCCAAATCAGCGCAAACGATGGACAAATTGAAATGAAAATTGCCATCTGCCAATATTCATTTTTTTAAGAGTGGCCGAAGGTTTAAATTTAGTTTACATATTATTATTTTATGGATGCACCAAACAAAAACGAAGGCCGCAGAGATTTTCTAAAAAAATCAACGGCATTAGCTGCATTGACAATTGCTTCTCCGGCTTTAATTAAAGCAGGCGAAAACGATGAAAAGATTGCTGCTTACTTTGAAAAAGTTCCGCTGGAGCTGGAAATTAACGGACAACCATATAAACTATCCGTTGAGCCACGGGTTACATTACTTGATCTGCTGCGGGAGCATTTGGGATTAACCGGTACTAAAAAAGGTTGTGACCACGGACAATGCGGATGTTGCACGGTGCATGTGGATGGCAAACGCATCAACTCCTGTTTATCACTGGCAGTAATAAGTCATGGTAAAAAAGTAACTACGATTGAAGGATTAGCCAAGGGAGAAGAATTGCATCCCATGCAAGAAGCCTTTATGAAACATGATGGCTTTCAATGTGGTTATTGTACACCCGGACAAATTATGTCAGCCATTGGATGCATCAGGGAAGGACATGCTAATACTACTGAAGATGTAAGGGAATATATGAGTGGAAATATTTGCCGTTGCGGTGCTTATCCCAATATTGTTGATGCAATAATGGAAGTAAAAAAAGGAGGGAAAACGGTATGATAAATTTTGAATACATACGAACCTCTACTGCTAAAGCTGCAGTTGATGCCAGGACAAAAAATAAAGCCGCCCAATTTATTGCAGGGGGAACCAACCTGGTTGACCTGATGAAAAAAGGTGTAACCGCTCCACAACGACTCATTGATATAAATGCGTTGCCTTTAAAAGAAATCACCAGTGATGCAAAAGGAATAAGCATTGGCGCATTAGTTCCGAATAGTGTGGCAGCAGAAAACAAACTGGTGATGGAAAAACATCCTTTGCTTTCAATGGCATTGAATGCAGGTGCTTCTGCACAATTGCGCAATATGGCAACGGTGGGCGGCAATATTATGCAGCGAACAAGATGCCCTTACTTCTACGATATAACAATGCCTTGTAATAAACGTCAGCCACAAAGCGGATGCGGGGCAATGGAAGGTTATAATCGTATGCATGCCATTTTTGGTGCCAGCGAAAAATGCATTGCAGTTCATCCGAGTGATATGTGTGTGGCATTAGCAACATTGAATGCAACAGTAATAGTCAATACAACAAAAGGAGAAAAGAAAATTCCGTTCGCTGATTTTCATCGCTTGCCGGGTGATACACCGGAGTTAGACAATAATTTAACTGCGGGTGAATTGATCACCTTCGTTCATATTCCAGCTAATCGTTTTAATAAAAGTTATTATTTAAAAGTCCGTGACCGTTTATCGTATGCATTTGCATTGGTATCAGTTGCGGTGGCTTTGGAAGTTAAGGATGGCATTATTAAATCGGCCAGTATTGCCATGGGTGGTGTGGCACATAAGCCCTGGCGATTAACAGAAGTGGAAAAATATTTAATTGGGAAAACCACTACAGCGAATGTTTTTAAAGAGGCTGCGGAAATTGCGCTAACAGGTGCAAAAACTTATCAGCACAATGCATATAAAGTGAACTTGGGAAAATCGGCAATTGTGGAGTCGTTGATGAAAGCAACGAGTTAAGGTTTCCATCCCCTCCCTGGAGGGGCGAATTGAGGAAATTCTAATACTTTAAACGACCGGGGTGGGTCAAAATGAAACGAAAGATTATTCCATACAACCCGATACTTAAAGAAAGAGCAAGAGAACTTCGACAAAACATGACTTTCTCCGAAGTGAAATTGTGGAATGAAATTAAGAACGGACAATTAATGGGATATGATTTCGATAGACAAACACCGGTTGGGAGTTATATAATAGATTTTTTTTGTAAAGATTTACTGCTGGCCTTGGAAATAGATGGAATTACACATCATGATGAGAAGGTGATGTTACAAGATGAGAAAAGACAAAAAGAGTTGGAAGAAATAGGAATTTCTTTTTTGCGATTTGATGCAATGCTGGTGGTGAACAAAGTAGAAGCGGTCGTAAGAGAAATAAGAAATTGGATTTTGGAGTACGAAGAAAAGAATGGCATTAGTGAAAGAGTGTTGAAGAAGAGAAAGTGAATGCTTAACCCACCCCTTTCGAAGATTTCTCTATTCGAAAGGGCTGCGGCCCCTCCAGGGAGGGGATGAAAGTCGCTTAAACTCTGAGACAAAGAATAAATATGCTTTAGAGAAACTTCCCCTCCCTGGAGGGGCGAATTTGAGACACATTTTGCTTTAAGACACCGGGGTGCTTGCTGACCAAAGAACAGAACGATGAAGTCTGCGACGTCCGCCCGGCCTTGCCATTCGGACGGGCAACGAAGACCATCCGTGTTAATATAGCTGGTAAAAAAAATACAAACATTCAAATTAAAATCATGGATAAAAATAATTTCTCCGAAACATTTTTTGCAGATGACAACCGGGCGGATGGCCTTGCAAAAGTTACTGGTAAAGCAACTTTTTCGGCAGAGTTTAAACCCGCCGGACTTACACATGCTGTATTTGTTTGCAGTACCATTGCCAAAGGTGCTATCAGACACCTGAATATTTACGAAGCAAAAAATGCTCCCGGTGTACTAGATATTATTTATCATCTTAACTGCCCCGATGTGCCGGGTTTTAAACCAGTTGACAGAACTGCCAACCCAAATGCAAGAAGTTTTACGGGACTGAAAGTTTTTTACAACAATATGGTGGTAAGTAATGGTCAGCCGATTGCATTGGTTGTAGCAGATACCTACGAAAAAGCGGTACATGCTGCTTCATTGGTAAAAGTGGAATACATTAAAGAAAATGCAGAAACAGATTTTGACAAAAATAAATTCAACGATAAGTTACTGAAGCCCCGCCCTGATTATGTGCGCAACCAAAAAGATGCCTGGGCTACCGCCGAAGTAAAATTGGAAGAAGAATATACAATGCCCATCGAAACACATAACCCGATGGAAATGCATGCCACCATTGCGGTATGGGAAGGTGGTAAACTAACAGTGTATGATAAATCACAAGGGCCAAAAAATGTACAGGGTGAACTATCAAGACTTTTTGCTATCGATGAAAAAAATGTACAGGTGATAACGGAATTTGTAGGTGGTGCATTTGGAAGTGGGTTGCGTAGCTGGCCGCATGTGCATGCAGCGGTGATCGCTGCAAAAAAATTAAACAGACCTGTAAAAGTTACATTGAACCGGGAGCAGATGTTTACAATGGTGGGTTATCGTCCGCAGTGTTGGCAAAAAATTGGTATCGGTGCAAGTAGAGATGGTAAGTTAACTGGCATTGCACACCATGCTGTCAGCAATACTTCTGCCTATGAAGATTTTACGGAAGGTATTTCCAGTGTATCGCAATATTTATATGATTGCCCGAATGTGTTTACCACTTACAAAATTTTACCGCTGGATGTAAACACTCCTACCTGGATGCGTGGCCCCGGCCCTGCTTCCGGTTGTTTTGCCTTGGAAAGTGCATTGGACGAATTGAGTTATAAATTAAATATCGACCCGATTGAACTGCGATTGATTAACAATGCAGAAGTGCATCCGCAAAGTAAATTGCCATGGACGACAAAATTTTTGAAAGAATGTTATGCATTAGGTAAAGAAAAAATTGGCTGGCATAAACGACCCTCTACTCCCGGTACATTGAAAGAAGATGGCATGTTAGTGGGTTATGGAATGGCCGTTGGTGTATTTGGTGCAGGCCGTAGCGCAGCAACCGCCAAAGGAATTTTAAAAAATGATGGCAGCCTTTTATTGCAAAGTGCCGTAAGCGATATGGGACCGGGTACTTCAACAGCCATGGTAAAAATAGGCAGCGAACAAATGGGACTGGATGAGAAAAAAGTAAAATTTGAATTAGGCGATACTGATTTTCCAACCGGCCCTACACAAGGTGGTTCTGGTTCGGCTACCGCAGTTGGTTCAGCGGTAATAGCGGTATGTGATGCTATGAAACTAAGCCTGAAAGAAATGGCAATAGAATCTGTTGTTGCGTTTAAGAATTTGAAACCGGATGATATTAAATATGAAAATGGAAAATTAGTTGCTGCAAGTAATTCCACCTCTATACATTTTATTGATTTGTTGAAAGAAGCAGGTAAACCAGAATTACAAGTATCAAAAAGTTCAAGTGGTTTTGCACAGCGGGATAAATACGCCACCAATTCTTTCTCGGTGCATTTTGTAAAACTGCATGTGCATCCGGTAACGGGTGTAATAAAATTAAAACATATAGTATCGGCTGCCGATGCGGGAAAAATCATCAGTGAAAAAACAGCCCGCAGCCAGATGGTGGGTGGTGCTGTTGGTGGTATTGGTATGGCGATGACGGAAGAAACATTGATCGACCACCGCTATGGTCGTTATATCAACAGCAATTTTGTAGATTATCATGTACCTGTACATGCAGATGTGCCGCCAATGGATATTGTATTTCCTAACCAACCGGATTATATCATTAGCCCTACCGGTGCGAAAGGCATTGGAGAAATTGCATTGGTAGGTGTGGCTCCTGCTATTTTAAATGCAATTTATAATGCTACCGGAAAACGAGTGAGGGATTTGCCGGTGACCCCGGATAAGTTGATTTGAAAAAAAAATAATTAATTCAATTTTTTATACTCATTTGGTGACAGCCCTACTTTTTGTTTAAACAATCGGGTAAAATGTTGCGGATATTTAAAACCTAATTCATAAGCTACTTCGCTTATAGATTTATCAACATTAAAAATCCGTTCTTTAGCTACGCTAATTACTTTGGCCTGTATATATTCCTGAGCTGACTGTCCTGTTTCCTTTTTTATTAAGTCGCCAAAATATCCGGGTGATAAATTCAATTCCTTTGCACAATCGGCTACTGATGGTAAGCCTATGGTTTGTGGCTTGTCCGTTTGAAAATAATTGTTCAATAACGTTTCAAACCTTTCCAATATTCCCTGATGTACCTTGTCACGGGTAATAAATTGCCGGTCGTAAAAACGAGTACAGTAATTCAATAATAATTCAATGTTATCTACCAGCAATTTTTTGCTGTGTTTGTCAATAGCATGTTCCAATTCATATTCAATTTTTGAAAAACAGTCTAATACAAGACGCTTTTCCCTTTCTGAAAGATGTAATGCTTCATTAGATTGATAGCCGAAAAAATTGTACTCCTGAATATGCTTGCCTAATGGTGTTCCGTGTATTAAGTCAGCATGAAACACCAGTGCATAACCTTTCGGCTGATATGCTTCTCCGGGATTATCAACACTAATCACTTGCCCCGGTGCAATAAAAACTAATGTGCCTTCTTGATAATCGTAAGTATTCCGTCCATACCGTAAATTACCACAGTCGACTTGTTTTAAAAACACGGTGTAAAAACCAAAATACATATTTGAGGCTTTTCTTGGATCTGCCTTCGCTAAATCAATTACACTAATAAGCGGATGCAAGGTTTCATTGTTATTAAAAACATTGTAATCGTTTACCGTTTCAAATCGCCGTATGTTTTCCATCGAAATTATTTTAATGACCTAAAATTACCGCCTTGTTTCCAGTTTACACAAGGATAATGCCCGAAACAGCAATATTGGTAAGAGAATCAGCAATCTGTATAACATCTAAAATGAGTAAACAGGCGACCTTTGGCATGAAATATTTTTACTTATCACTTTAAAAATAAATAACATGAAAAGAATAATGCTGCCGCTAATAATGCTTTTGCTAAGTGTTCAAACATTTTCTCAAAATTCTATCGAAGAAGGAGTTAAAACCCTTTCCAAACAGAAATGGCAATGGATGGCAGATAAAAATGTAGATTCCTTAAATCTGCTTTTTGATGATAAATCAATGTTTGTACACATGGGTGGAAGTTGGGGGAAAACACAGGAACTAAACGTAATCAAAGGCGGTGGAATTCATTATAAAAAAGCAGAGGTTTATTCGGTTATTATAAACATTATTGGCAATACAGCTATTCTGTTAAATGATATTGATTTGATTGCAGTTGTGGGTGGAAACGAAGTAACCAATCCCTTCATGGTAACAGAAGTGTATGTAAATGAAAATGGCAAATGGAAGATGGGTTCTCTCACTTTTTCAAAACTATCAAGACCTGTTAAAATTAAATAATCATGAAAATGCTTAGTGTAAAAAAACTCAATCAATCTACAACTCTTGTAATTATAGCAATTACAATTTCGCAATTCTTTACGGCTTGTACATCTACCAAACAAACTATGAGCAGCACACCAATAACAATTCAACAGCAGGGAAGTTTTTCTGCTGGCGGCACAGTTAAAAAAAGTGAAGGAACTTTCGATGCTTTAAAACCTTGGAATGAACAACAAGGTGGTCAAACAAGACACGGCGACCACGCCGATGTTTTTTACCAAATTCCGGTAAACGCCAAACGAAACGCAATGGTGTTTCTACATGGATACGGTCAGAGCCGTCGTAGTTGGCAAACTACTGCTGATGGCAGGCAGGGCTTTGCAGATATTTTTTTAAGGAATGGATATGGCGTTTATTTGGTTGACCAACCAGGTCGTGGTGCTGCCGGGCAAGTTTCCAGTCCCGGACAAATTACTGCAACACCAGATGACCAAACCTGGTTTACACAGTTTCGCATTGGTCTATATCCAAATTTCAATGAAGGTGTTCAATTTCCCAAAGACAGTTTATCAATGGATAATTTTTTCCGTATGATGACTCCCAATACAGGAAATGTAAATGAAGAAACAATTGTAAATGCAATGTCTTCTGTATTTGATAAATCAGGCGATGGTATTTTGTTTACACATTCAGCAGGCGGTGCACCGGGTTGGAAAACAGCGATTAAAAATAGTAATGTAAAAGCGGTTATTGCCATTGAGCCTGGCGGATTTGCATTCCCCGAAGGCGAAGTGCCAGCAGACAATCGTGGCGGAAAGGGCATACCATTAGACGAGTTTAAGAAGCTAACCAAAATCCCAATCGTTGTTTATTATGGCGACTATATCCCCAAAGAAGAAACCAAAGCCAGTTCGCTTAATTTTTGGCGTAATGTGTTGGCTACAGCAAGGCAATGGGCTAAAGTAGTAAATGCTCATGGCGGAGATGCTACTATAGTTTACTTACCTGAAATAGGAATTAAGGGCAATACACATTTTATCATGTCTGATTTAAACAATGTTGAAATAGCCAATTTGATTGCAAAATGGTTAAAAGAAAAAGGATTGGATAAATAATATTAATCATAAAAAGCAAAGCATGAAAAAAATGAAAGCATATATTTTAACAGCATTGTTATTTTTTATTTCATTCTTTTCAAATCATAGTAATGCACAGCAAATGGCAAGTGATAATAAAAGTTTGAACGGAAAAGAAAAAAGTATCATCATCATTTCATCGCTTGCTGCAAAAGGTGATTTGAACAAATTGAAATCAGGACTTCAAGAAGGGCTTAAAGCAGGACTTACTGTAAATGAAATAAAAGAAGTGTTGGTTCATTTGTATGCTTATTGCGGTTTCCCTCGTAGCATTCGTGGTTTGCAAACTTTCATGGAAGTGCTGAAAGACAGAGTAACGAAGGGAATCAATGATACTACTGGTAAAGCAGCATCGCCTATTAATACAGATAATAGCAAATACGAAAGAGGAAAAAAAATATTGGGAGAACTGACCAAAATGCCACAACCCAATATCCTTTCCGGTTATTCCGCTTTTGCTCCGGCAATAGATAGTTTCCTTAAAGAACACCTGTTTGCAGATATTTTTGAAAGAGATATATTGACTTATGCCCAAAGGGAATTAGTTACTATTTCAGTAATTGCTACCATTGGTAATGCCGACCCAATGCTTCAAAGCCATTTGGGAATTTCTTTAAATGTTGGTATTACATCCGACCAGTTGAAAGAATTTGTAAAAATTATTAAAACGACTGCAGGCAAAAAAAATGCAAAATCTGCAGGGGCAGTATTAGAAAAAGTATTGAAAAGCAGACAACTTCAATGAAAAAATAATGAAAAAAATATTTATATCAATAATAGCAATTACAGCTATGACGACAGCAATAGCACAAATAACGCAAAAAGAAAATAAGCAAAATCCTTTTGGATTAGTATATGGTGGAGCGATAGCCCAAAATGAAAAAGGAAAAGTAAATATTCATCGGGTAACTTATAAATTGAACGGAATTGATATAGCCGCCAATATTTACACACCTGCTAATTACGATACATCAAAAAAATATCCGGCAATAGTAGTCGCACATCCTAACGGTGGTATAAAAGAACAAACTGCCGGGCTATATGCACAGAGTTTGGCAGAAGCAGGTTATATCACCATCGCTGCCGATGCAGCATATCAGGGTGCAAGTGGTGGACTACCACGCCATACCGATAATCCTGAATATAGAACAGAAGATATCCGTGGTATGGCAGATTTTATTAGTCAGTACGCAGGAGTTGATATAAACCATTTAGGAGCTTTTGGTATTTGTGGTGGCGGTGGTTATACCTTAAAGGCAACACAAACCGACAAACGGTTTAAAGCAGTAGCAACATTAAGCATGTTCAATTCAGGTGAGGTAAGGCGTAATGGCTTTCAGAATTCACAAATAAATACCATTCAACAACGCTTGCAACAGGCATCCGATGCCCGAATGCTGGAAGCCGCAGGTGGTAAAATAATATATGGCGGTGTAGCAAGTATTACAGACGAAGAGATCGCTAAAACAACAACCGACTTATATCGTGAAGGATATGAGTATTATTACAGAACACATAAACATCCAAACTCCACCTTTCTATATACGTTGAGTAGCCTGCAAAATTTAATGAGTTGGAATGCCGCAACAGATATGGATTTACTTAACCAACCGTTATTGATGATAGCAGGAAGCAAAGCGGATACAAAATATATGACCGATGAAGCATTTGCCAAAGCAACCAATACAAAAACTAAGGAATTATTTGTTATTGACGGGGCTACACATATTCAAACTTATTGGAAACCGGTTTATGTTTTGCAAGCGGTTAATAAACTGGTGAGTTTTTATAAAACCAATCTCTAAACTTTTAAATTATGAAACATAATCTAAGATACATACTGCCATTATTTTTATTTGCTTTGACGGCTTGTAATAACAAAAAAGAAATGAATCATTCAACAAACGACAACGCAATTTTTTTTCCAAAAGGAGAAAAAATTACCAATGACAATTTCACAGGTACTGTATATTTACAAATGCTTATTGCTGCTGATAGCCTAAATGCTACGGCGGTTGGTAACGTAACTTTTGAACCGGGTGCAAGAAGCAAATGGCATTCGCACCCGGGAGGACAAATATTATTGGTTACGGATGGTGTTGGATATTATCAGGAAAAAGGCCAACCCAAAAAAACACTTCGTAAAGGTGATGCAATTAAATGTCCGCCAAACGTACCACATTGGCACGGTGCAAGTGCCGATACTGCTTTTGTACAATTAGCAGTTACAAACAATGATAAAGGAACTGTTGTTTGGCTGGATGTTGTTTCTGATGAAGAGTATCATCAGTAATACTTGTGTACAAAACTGTAGTAGGAAGGAAGAAAATTTGTAACATAATAGTTTCAGCAATCAAATCCCATATTAATCCGTAAATTTAGTTTCACTTCCAACGGTCATAGTCTTTCAAAAAAAAATCCCCAATGGCAAATCCAAAAACAACCATAAAAAGAAGATCGTTTCTAAAAGCTACTGCATTGGTTGGCGGCGGGCTGATGATAAATTTCTCCTGGTTGCCATCCTTCGGACAGACCAGCGACAAAAATAAAACAGGGCTTCCCGAAGATTGGATCGAGATAAACGGATTTATAAAGATCACTCCCGACAATGTTATAAAGATCCTTAACCCTAACCCGGATTTCGGCCAAAACGTAATGACATCCCTCCCGATGATCGTAGCAGAAGAACTGGATGCCGACTGGAAAAATGTTGTGGTGGAAATGGCCCCACATAATACTAAACTGGGTCCTCAATTTACGGGAGGTAGCAACTCAGTAAGAATGTATTGGAAACCGCTGCGTGAAGCTGGTGCCACCGCCAGGTATATGTTGATGCAGGCTGCGGCACAAAACTGGAATGTACCGGTGGAAGAAATTACAACGAAAGCATCCATGCTTTACCATAAAAAAAGTGGCAAGTCTGCTACCTACGGAAGTGTTGCAACAAAAGCAGCTGTGTTGCCAGTTCCTAAGAATGTAAAATTGAAAGATGTAAATGATTTTAAAATTGTAGGAACATCCCAGCAAAATGTAGAAGGTTTAAAAATTGTGACCGGTGCTTCTCTTTTTGGCATGGACTATAAACAGGAGGGAATGAAGATCGCTATGATCGAACATCCACCGGCCTTTGGCAAGAAACTCAAATCTTTCGATGCATCGGAAACGTTGAAAATGCCCGGCATCACTGATGTCTTTTCATTAAAATTATATGAGGATGGTTTTGAACAAGGCGGTTTTGATACAAGGTCTTTTAACGATCTGCTGGTGGTAGTGGGTAATAGCACCTGGGAAGTGATGAATGCCCGTAAAAAATTAAAAGCAACATGGGAAACTGCCGGCGATATAAAAGATACGATGGCAGGCAGAAATGGAAAAACAGAAGTGATAGTGCCCGGTGCACTTGAAAGCACAAGTACACAACTGCAAAAAATGCAGGAGTATGCTACTAAGCCTGCTCAACAACTAAGAAAAGATGGCGATCCTGAAACTGCATTTAAAAATGCAGCACAAATTATTGAACGTACCTACACGGCACCTTTCTTAGCACACAACTGCATGGAGCCAACAAATTTCTTTGCACATGTTACTGTTGAAAAAGCATTACTGGTGGGTCCTTTGCAAGCACCCGGATGGATACAACCTACATTGGCTAAAATTTTAAAATTACCGGCTGATAAAATTGAAATTCAAATGACCCGCATGGGTGGCGGTTTTGGTCGCAGGGCTTACGGACATTATCTCACAGAAGCTGCCCTGATCTCTAAAAAAATAAATGCTCCTGTCAAAATCGTTTATACCCGTGAGGACGACATGACCTATGGCATCTATCGCCCAATGTACACCGCTACCTACCGTGCTGCTTTGGATGCGAATAAAAACCTGATCGCATTTCATGTAAAAGGAGGTGGTATACCTGAGCATCCTATTCATGCAAACCGATTTCCAGCAGGTGCAGTTGAAAATTACCTGGCCGAAGGCTGGCAAATTTCTTCTAACATAACTATTGGCGCATTCAGGGCTCCGAGATCAAACTTTAATGCTGCTGCCGAGCAATCTTTTTTAGATGAGCTGGCAGAAGCGATGGGTAAAGATCCCATTGATTTCAGATTGGCGTTATTAAAAAAAGCGAAGGAAGCTCCGGTTGGAAAAAACAATGATTATAATGCTGATCGCTATGCAGGTGTGCTTCAATTATTAAAAGAAAAATCGGGATGGGGCAAGCCTGAGAATAAAAAATACAGCCGGGGTGTTGCTGCCTATTTCTGTCATAATTCTTATGCGGCGCATGTGGTTGACATGGTAATGAAAGACGGACTACCCTATGTGGAAAGGGTATTTAGTGCTGTTGACTGCGGCATCGTTATCAATCCTGATGCAGCAACCAATATGGTACAAGGTGCAGTAGTAGATGGAATAGGAAATGCTTTTTATGGTGGATTGACACATGTAGATGGTGCTGTGCAACAAACCAATTTTCATCAATACCGGATGATAAGAATGCATGAGTCGCCAAAAAAAATAAATGTTTCGTTTGTAGATAATGATATTGATCCAACCGGTTTGGGTGAACCACCATTTCCCCCGGTGTTTGGTGCGGTAGCCAATGCATTATATAAATTGGAAGGCAAACGAAATTATAAACAGCCTTTTGGTTTGCAACTTTTAACGCCCCGTGCTTTTTAATAAAATCATTTCTTCAACACTTACATAACAATCATGATTACAATAAATATCAATAAAAAAAATTACGACATAGATGTTGACCCAGAAACACCTTTGTTGTGGGTGTTAAGAGATACGATAAACCTTGTAGGCACAAAATATGGCTGCGGGGTAGCACAATGTGGTGCCTGTGTGGTGCATCTGAATGGTGAAGCTGTTCGCTCCTGTGTTACAAAAATTAGTCGTGCAGCAGGACAAAAAGTGGTAACTATTGAAGGCTTATCAGAAAAAGGCGATCATCCGTTACAAAAAGCCTGGATAGAACTGGATGTTGTCCAATGTGGCTATTGCCAGGCCGGGCAAATTATGTCAGCCGCTGTGTTGCTGCGTGAAAATAAAAATCCTACTGACGCAGATATTGATGCTGCGATGGCAGGTAACATTTGCCGCTGCGGAACTTATTTAAGAATTCGTGAAGCCATTAAGCTGGCAGCAGAAAAGCAACGTAAGGTAAAATAGAATAGTTCATTCATTTTTTAGTATGATTAATTTATTTGGTATGCATAAAAATAGAGAACGATACGAAATGCCTAAAAAAACCATCACTGTTTTAGCCGCCATCATTTCAGTAGTTGCATTGATGAGCTTTGTTGTTAAGAATGATGAACCAACTACCGAAAAGTTAAGTAATAAGTATGTGATCAAGGATAGTGTTGAATCGGTAAAGGCTTTCATGAAGGTTTATTCAGTTTTAATGAGTCCCCGTTGTATGAATTGTCATCCTTCAGGCGATGTGCCATTACAGGGAGACGACAGTCACTTGCACGCCATGTTACCCAAAAGAGGTAAAGATGGCAAAGGCGTTTATGCCATGAAATGTGCAAACTGCCATCAACCTACTAATTTAGAAGGGAGTGGAAAACCTCCCGGTGCTCCACATTGGCAGTTACCTCCAGCGAATATGAAAATGATTTTTCAGGGAAGAACGCCGAACCAATTGGCTAAACAATTAGTAAACGTCAAAATGAATGGCAATAAAACGTTACAACAATTGAAAGCACATGCGGATGATGGGTTGGTAAAAGCCGGATGGGATATGGGTGAAGGCCGTACCAAGCCGCCAATGAGCCACGAAGAATTTAAAAAAGCATGGATCACCTGGATTGAGAAAGGAGCTTATGCGCCAAAGGCGAAGTAGGCCATCAACAAGATATTATCTCTACTTCGGTTATTGGTAAAAAAATTAAGAGTAAGTAATCTGATTTTGAAAACAGCCACAACGGTATAAAAAAACCAGTGGCGAATAAACCCCACCATTCAAATTTTATTACACTAACTATATGAAAACTCAATTAGCATTATTTACTTTGGGGTTTATTTTTCTTTTCTCTAAAACCAAAGATCCTCAAAAAGTATTTGATGTTCATATTCATGGAAGCAAAGACATTTCGGCACAGCTTACTGCATTGGAACAAGCTGGTGTATATAAGGCTGCTATAAGTACTTCCTGGGATTTACAAAATAGCTATCGGAATAAATCAAAAATCAATCTTTTGTATGGTCTTATGTTTCCATGCCCAAACGGAAAAGTACCTTATAGTCTACAATCTTGTTTTGAAGACAATCAGGATTGGCCAAGTTTAGAATGGGTAGAAACACAAATAAAAGAAGGGAAAATCAATTTCTTTGGCGAAATACTAAGTCAGTATTACGGTATTTCATCTTCTGATTCTTTATTAACTCCATATTATGCTCTAGCCCAAAAATATGATTTGCCGATAGGAATACACACGGGTGGTGCTGGCCCTAATCATGGAAGTCCAAACTTTAAAATGGAGCTAGGAAATCCCTTGCTTTTGGATAAAATTCTTTCGAAGTTCCCTGGCCTAAAAGTCTGGATAATGCATTGCGGAGATCAATTCTATAAGGAAACAATTTCTCTTATGCATAAGTATAAAAAAGTTTACGCAGATATTTCAGTCATTTCAAATCCTGAAATTGTTTCTCCTGCGCAGTTTTCTATCATTATGAAAAAATTTGTAGATGCAGGAATGGAAACCCGTTTACTGTTTGGTACGGATAATGGGAATATAGAAAAAGTTATTGCTGCTGTAAATAAACTTGACTTCCTGACGAAGGACCAAAAAGACAAAATATTTTACTTAAATGCAGAAAGATTTTTTGCAATAACCGACAGCTCGAAATAATTTTTTCAATTAAGCAGTGAAAACAAAATTTTACCTAATAACCTGATTATAAATTGAGCCGGTTATTCACTTCTCTACTACTATCCAAACTCCTTTATATCCCGCATCAACTGCAATGCCATATTATTCGCCGTTGTTTCAAAATTACTTTCGGCATATATACGAATGATTGGTTCTGTATTAGAAGTACGCAGATGCACCCAATCATTTTCAAATTCGATCTTCAACCCATCTTCGGTATTGATCGGATTCTTGGCATATTTCTTTTGTATTTTTTCAAAGATGGCTTTTACATCCACCCCTTTTTCTAATTCAATTTTATTTTTTGAAATAAAATAATCCGGATAATTACTACGGAACGATTTCATGCCGTTTTTCTGGTTGGCCAGGTGACTTAAAAACAAACCAATACCGATCAGTGCATCACGGCCATAATGAAAATCAGGAACGATGATACCACCGTTGCCTTCACCACCAATTACAGCATCAACTTCTTTCATCTTCTTTACCACATTCACCTCTCCTACTGCGGAGGGAAAATATTCGCCGCCATGTTTCAATGTAATTTCTTTCAGGGATTTGGTGCTGCTCATATTGCTCACAGTATTGCCGGGTCTTTTACCTAATACATAATCAGCAATGGCTACTAAGGTATATTCTTCGCCAAATAAACTGCCATCTTCATTTACAAAACAAAGACGATCTACATCCGGGTCAACCGCAATTCCTAAATGAGCCTTTTGTTGAACTACTTCACTGCTTAATTGTGATAAATGCTCTGGTAACGGCTCTGGATTATGTGCAAATTTTCCATTCACCTCTCCGTTCAATACAATTACATCCGTTACACCCAATGCATTCAATAAAGCCGGAACAAAAGTGGCCCCGGTTGAATTAATTGCATCAACCACCACTTTAAATTTTTGTTTGGCAATGGATTTTACATCTACCAGCGGATATTTTACAATAGCCGCAATATGTTTTTGCATATAGCTATCGTCAACGGTTACAGTTCCTAACTTATCAACGGCGGCAAAACAAAAATCTTCGTTTGCCGCTAACTCCAGCACAGTGGCTCCTGTTTCTGCACTGATGAATTCACCTTCGCTGTTCAGCAATTTCAATGCATTCCACTCTTTGGGGTTATGACTGGCTGTTAAAATAATTCCGCCATCTGCTTTTTCCTGCTGCACAGCAAATTCAACAGTAGGAGTTGTGGACAAGCCAAGGTCGATCACATTAATCCCTAATCCAATCAAGGTATTTACAACAAGACCTTGTACCATGCTGCCGCTGATACGGCCATCACGGCCTATCACTACTGTTGCATTCTTCTTTTTGTCGAGCAAAATACTGCCAAAAGCAGCCGCAAATTTTACAACATCTACTGGTGTCAGGTTATCTCCCGGTTGTCCGCCAATTGTACCACGAATTCCAGAAATACTTTTTATTAATGCCATTCTGAGAGTATAAGGTTTGTAGTTTTTAAGGTTTGGACAGCAAAAATACGTTTTTCAAACTCAATGGCATTCGTAAAAAATTGCAACCGATTGTTTATTTTTTTCAGAACCATTGAAAAGTATGTATACTTTCATTTCCAAGTAGAATTCTATTATTTGAGGACTATAATCTGTGTCAATTCGTGTAATCCGTGGCTAAACAGTATTTTTGCCACATGGCAGAAAAGGCATGGTACAAAGGCTGGTTCAACTCTCCCTACTATCACAAATTATATTTTGAAAGAGATGAGAAAGAAGCAGAAATTTTTATTACAAAACTGATCGATCATTTAACGCCGGCTGCTGGTAGCTCCATGCTGGATGTGGCTTGCGGAAAAGGACGGCATAGTAAAACATTAGCATCATTTGGTTTTGACGTTACCGGTATTGATATTTCTACAGACAGTATCGCCTTTGCCAAACAATTTGAACAGGAGAATTTACATTTTTTTGTACATGATATGCGGCTGCCAGCCTGGGGCAATTATTTTGATTATGCCTTTAACTTCTTTACCAGCTTTGGTTATTTTAAAACACGGCGGGAGCATGATGATGCCATCCGCACCATTACCAAAAGTATTCGCCCCGGTGGCAAATTTATAATTGATTACCTCAACGTACATTTTGCCGAAGAACATCTTATACATAATGAAGTAAAAGAGGTAGATGGAACAACTTACACTATTCATCGCTGGGATGATGAAACACATTTCTATAAAAAAATAACCGTTGCAGATGCGTCATTAAAAGAGCCAATGGAATACACCGAAAAAGTAGCTAAATTTTCTTTAGGCGATTTTACAGACATGCTCAGTTTCCAGGGTATGCAGGTACAGGAAGTATTTGGCGATTATCAATTTGCCAGTTATGATGTACGAAAAACTCCCCGCTTAATACTTATTGCCCAAAAAGGCCGTGGTGAAAAAGGCGATAAAGAAAAGAGGATTTATAGTGATGGAAGAACGACAGATGCGTTGACGTAGAAAAATACTTTCTCGCAGCGAACGCAGCGATTATGCGTGGCAGCGTTCGTTGTTCCGTAGCCTCCGCTGCGAGAAAATAACGAGAGCCAGATTTTAATCCTTTTTATTATGCATTATCAAATACTTCGCTGTTTCAAAAAATGCATTCGTAAACCCGGAAAGCTTTTTCCGAACTGAATCTTTTTGTTGCTTCGTATAAAGAGAAGCACCATTGTGCATGGGGCTCAACTCTTCATCCGGAAAATTAATATTGCGGGTAAAATAAAAATCGTCAGTTACCATTCCAATGCCACCAGCCGTGTTTGTTATAAAAGCATAATTATTTTTCTTAGCCGGGTCAAGCAAATCTCTTCCTAAAGTAGTGTTTACATAAGGCTGGTGCAAAAGACCAGCAATCGTTGGCAGAATATCAATTTGCGAAACCACTTCGCCCCTTCTTTGTGCTGGCAATAATTGTGGTGCATAAAATAATAAGGGTACATGTTCATCCGTAAGTCGTTGCTCCGTCCACACCGGCGGATAAATTGCTTCTGCATTGCCTGCTACACCATGATCACCAATAAAAACAAAAATGGTATTGTGGAAATACGATTCTTTTTCTGCAGCTTCTAAAAATTTTTTAAAACAATAATCAGAATAGCGAAAGGCATTGAATTCTTCCTGCGATTCAAACCCGTACTTTTTTAATTCTGCTTCTGATGCCAGTACAATTTTAAAATCGGCTGTATCCGTCATCGGTACCATATACGGACGATGATTGCCCGAAGTTTGAATAAAAGCAAAGAATGGTTTTTGCTCTGTTCGCATTACTTTGTTGGCTTCCAGGAAAAGATCTTTATCGCTAATACCCCACACATTTATTTTTGGAGAAGTGAAATCTTCTTCCGTATGCATTTGTAAGCCATCAATATTTTTCAGCAGCCCTTCAAAGTTGTTGAACTCCGGACTTCCCCCCAGGAAATAATGTTTGCTATACCCTTCAAAATTATCAATGATAGTATGCTGTGTTATTGCTTCCGGATTGCGACTGGAAAATTTAAATAATTGGGCATCCGGTATACCCGTTAAAATGGCGAACAATCCTCTTGCAGTAGAAAAGTGTGGTGTAAAACATTTCTCAAAGAAAATTCCATTTTTACTTATAGAATCAAAGTAAGGGGTTGTATTTAGCGGATTGCCACTCATGCTGCTTTTATACATGCTGAATGATTCGCATTGCACCAACACAATATTGGGGCGACTTTCCAATGCGCCACTTCTCGGCGCAATTTCCCGGCGGTAAGAAAATTTATTAGAATCTGGCAATTGCATCCATTCTGCCATTATAGGAAAAGCATTCTTGGCTTTTTGTTCATTAAAATCTGGTTTGCGTAATCGTAGTGTAGCAAAAAAATTCTGCAGCGGGTTAATGGCGAGATAAGATTTAAAACTGTTCTTAAATTTAAAGCTATCATTTCTCCCCAATGGCGGCCAGGTAAAGCTTCCATAAGCTATCATCACCAGCAACAAAGCAGAAATAATAAAAAATTTTCTGCGATAGGGAATACGAAGTCCATCCGTTCTGTTTATTACCTGCCAGTGACTACGATGATACATCCAACGAAAAAAAAGCATTCCAACCACTAACCCTAATATCATCCATACCATCGGATAGGTCTGGAACATCATTTTCAACGAAATGCCCGGATCTTCTACAAAATTCATGGCACCTGCATCCAGCCTTGTTTGGTTATAAGAAAAACTGCCAAAGTCGGCAGCAAAAAAGAAGAATACAAAAAAAGTTACAATGGCCAGGTACCAGGTCCACCATTTTTTATTGCGGGAAGAATAAAATGGCGATAAACGGGGAACCATGCTTATCAATACGATCGGCAATAAAATAAAAGCTATCCAACGCAGGTCATACCGGATGCCCAGCAAAAAAGAAGGAATAAGATTTCCAAAAGAAAGACTCTTCGGTTTAAATGCAAAATAGGTTGCCAGCCTGAATACTGTAAATATCAATAGAAAGATCACCAGCAGATTGATCACCCACAGAATAGTCTTCGGTATTTTATATTTTACAAGCATTTGGCAATTTGCCTTCGGTTGAAGGACTACAAAAGAATTGAATTTACTTGATTATAACAATAGCAGCATTGCTATTTAAACACAATATTTGGACTCCTATTAGTCTGCATAGGTTACTTTTGCTGCAATGTATTTTGTAGCTGTAAAATTTTGGGACAAGTTGGTGGAATTAGACCAGTGGTTGTTTGTAAAAATAAACAGCGATTGGGCCAACCCGGTTTTTGATGCTGTGATGCCATTTCTCCGAAACGGAACCAACTGGGCACCGTTGTATCTTTTTTTGTTAGTGCTTGTATTGCTCAACTTTAAAACCCGTGGCATCTGGTGGGTAGTATTTTTTATTTCAACCATAGCATTGATAGACCTGACCGGTAATTATGTTTTTAAACATGGATTTGAAAGGCTACGCCCATGTAACGACCCTGACTTCGGTTCGCAGGTGCGGCTATTACTCGATCATTGCGGAGTGGGCTTTAGTTTTACCTCCAACCATGCAGCCAATCATTTTGGAATGGCGGCTTTTTTTGTCGTAACCTTCCGCCATATCTTCAAAACTTGGGTGTGGATAGCTATTTTTTGGGCTGCTGCTATCAGCTACGCACAGGTATATGTAGGCGTACATTACCCGTTTGATGTTCTTTGCGGAGCCTTGCTGGGCATGGCTTTTGGCATTACAACCGGTTCCTTCTTCAATAAGCGATTTGGATTTGCTATCTTCGATAATTAATCAAGTGTAACTTCTTAATGCTCATCTTAATACTGATTGGTCTCATCTTATTGAACGGTGTCTTTTCAATGGCAGAAATTGCACTCGTATCAGCCCGCAAATCAAGGCTGGAGGCGCAAGCTAATAAAGGAGATAAAAAAGCAAAAGAAGCATTAGACCTCGCCAACCATCCTAATACTTTTCTATCAACGGTTCAAATTGGTATTACGCTAATTGGTATTCTTACGGGTATGTTATCCGGCGATGAGTTGACTGATAGCCTTGCAGAAAAAATAAAAACATGGCCGCTTGTTGGTGATTACAGTAATGGTATTGCAACAGCTATTGTAGTTATTATTATTACCTATTTTTCGCTGGTACTTGGTGAATTGGTACCCAAAAGACTGGGCTTGGCAAGACCGGAAGCAATTGCGAAAACCCTTGCCGCTCCTATGCGCCTGCTCAGTAGAATTACCCATCCTTTTGTATGGTTGCTAACCAAGTCGGGCAATTTTATTGTTAGAATTCTTGGTATTCGCCCAAATGAAAACCAGGTAACTGAAGAAGAAATAAAAGCTATCATCAGCGAAGGAACAGAACATGGTGCAATTGATGAAGCAGAACAGGATATTATTGAACGGGTATTTCATTTAGGAGATAGAAACATCACTTCCTTAATGACGCATCGCAGCGATATCATCTGGTTCAACCTGGATGAAAATGAAGATCTGATAAAAGAAAAAATTATAGGTGAGCCACATTCGGTGTATCCAATTTGCGATGGTGATATAGACAATCTTAAAGGCGTTGTATCCATAAAAGATTTGTATGTAAGCCCGGACAGTACCTTGTTTAAAGATCTGATGCAGCCGGCGTTGTTTGTTCCTGAAAATAATTCACCCTATCAGGTATTGGAGAAATTTAAAGAGTCCCGTTTACACTCTTGCTTTATTGTAGATGAATACGGAAGCATTTTAGGATTAATTACATTAAATGACATTCTGGAAGCCATTGTAGGTGATATGCCGCAACCGGATGTGCCTGACTATGAAATAAAAGAAAGAGAAGATGGCACTTTTATAGTAGATGGTCAAATACCTTTTTATGACTTTCTCACACGTTTTGATAAAGCAGAATGGATGAATGAAGGAGAACATGATTTTGATACATTGGCTGGATTTATCTTACACCAATTAGAACGAATTCCGAAAACAGGTGATCAACTAAGCTGGAAAGGCTTCAAAATGGAAGTGATTGATATGGATAGCCACCGTATTGATAAAGTATTGGTGACGTTGAGTGATGAGTTGAAGGAAGATATGGAAGATTAAAAAAAGTTAGTAGTTCGTGGTTTATAGTTTGCTGTTGTCTAAAATGAAAAATTGTTGAAAGAATACTAACTGCCTGCAATTTAAAAGCTGATGGATGTTTGCGTTGCAGGATAATCCATCTTATTACTTTTCCTGTTTCCTCCTACTATTACATGCACAATATTCACCTGGTCGTCAAATAGATCATACATAAGGTTGGTGGCAATTTCAATTTTTTTTATGGAAGCTACATTTTCAATTTCAATATAACTGTACGCCGCTTCACCTTCATTTTCAAAACCAAGATAATTTAGTGCAACAGCTTTGCCATCTGCTTTAATGGCCAAATGAGATAATATATATCGTTTCACCAGCGAATCCATGGCGGCTTTATTAGGAGGATTAATGAGATCTACTTTTGCTTTATAGTTTTTTGCCAATATCTTCTCAAAATCATCAGTAAAGATCTTACAGCTTAGCTCCAGTGTCTTATCCACCGAATTATGATTGATCTCTATCACACTTACATGAAAAGGGTGAACATCCGGGCTTTTACCCGCCATTAACACCCCGCCCAGAAGGGGCAACAATAACCATTTAAAAACAGATGCTGCCATTGACACAATAATTTTTTCTGTTACAAAAGTCTGGCTTATTTTGAAGCCCTTACAATCCGATTCGTTAAAATTTGACGGTCAAAGGACGGGTATTAATTCTAATTAGATGCAGGATTTCGGTTTTTATTTTGGTTTTGGCTGGGAACACATTATAAGCAAAGATGCATTAGACCATCAATTGTTTATTGCTGCATTAGCAGCAATCTATGTATTAAAAGACTGGAAACAGGTTTTAATTCTTGTTACTGCTTTCACCATTGGTCATTCAGTTACATTAGCATTAAGCGTATTTGATGTAATTCGGTTGAACAGTAAATGGGTGGAGTTTTTAATTCCGCTTACTATCGTTATTACTGCATTGAGTAATTTATTCCAGAAAAAATTTACACCCCGCTCTATCCGCATCAATTATTTTTTAGCCTTGTTCTTTGGGTTGATACATGGAATGGGTTTTGCAAACACCATTCGCTTTTTATTAGCCGAAGATCAGAATATGGGATGGAGTTTGTTTGCATTTAATGTGGGTCTTGAAGCAGGCCAGATTGTAGTAGTTACTATTTTATTGTTAGTGGCGCATTTTATTACAACTGCTTTCAAAGTAAGCCGCCGTGAGTGGGTTATATTTTTATCGGCTGCTGTATTCAGCCTTGCATTAAAATTGTCTTTAGAACGTTTACCAATAACAAAAAAAGAAACAAATGATCAAGAAGAAACAGTTATTCCTACTGTGCAGCCTCCTGCTTTCGATAACATCGATAGTACAGGCACAAAACATTCAGAATAATCCAAACTCCGGGCATGCCAATAAGTTTGAGCAGTTGGGAACTATTCTCCCCACGCCAAATGAACAACGTACAGCAAGCGGCACACCCGGCCCTAAGTACTGGCAGCAAAGAGTAGATTATGATATTAAATGTGAGTTAGATGAAGTGAATAATAAATTAACGGGTAGCGAGACTATTACTTATTTTAATAATTCACCAGAAACATTAACGTATTTCTGGATGCAGTTAGATGAGAACCAGCATAGCACGGTAAACAATGCAAACTATCAAAGTCAGAATACGTTGCCAATGCAGACAACTGATAAGGTGTTAGACAGGTATGACGAACGCAAAACTGATAATGGCTATGGAATCAACATTACCAAACTAACTGATGCTACTGGTAAGTCAATCAAATACACCATTAATAAAACAATGATGAAAGTGGATTTACCGGTGGCATTAAAGCCCGGTCAAAAATTCGTTTTCAAAGTTGACTGGAATTATAAAATTGCTAACCGTGGTGACTTCATTCGCTTTGGCGGTGCAAGAGGTGGTTATGAAAATTTTCCGGAAGACGGTAATAACAATTATACCATGACACAATGGTATCCCCGTCTTTGCCGCTATAGCGATGACCAGGGATGGCAAAACCACCAGTTCACCGGTACCGGTGAATTTACATTGAGCTTTGGAAATTTTAAAGTACAGATGACGGTACCTGCAGATCATATTGTTGGCGCAACGGGTGAATGTCAGAATTATGCACAAACTTTAACGGCCACCCAAATGGCCCGCTGGAACAAAGCAAAAACAGCAAAAGAGCCTTTACAGATTGTTACATTAGATGAGGCTTTAAACGCATCTAAAACAAAAAGTAAAGCAAAAAAGACATGGATCTATAAAGCCGATAATGTTCGTGACTTTGCATGGACATCATCCAGAAGATTTGTATGGGATGCTATGGCTACGAATGTTGAAGGAAAGAATGTAATGTCGATGAGCTACTATGCAAAAGAAGCTTATCCAATTTATAGCAAGTTCTCCACCAAAGCAGTTGCACATACTTTAAAAACTTATTCTAAATTTTCTTTCCCTTATCCGTATCCGGTAGCGATTAGTGTAGAAGGCAATCAAGGAATGGAATACCCGATGATCTCTTTTAACCCGGGCCGTGCCAATAAAGATGGCAGTTATTCTGAAGGCGCAAAGAATGCAGCGATATTAGTAATCATACATGAGGTAGGACATACTTTCTTCCCGATGATCGTAAACAGTGACGAACGTCAATGGACCTGGATGGATGAAGGATTGAATTCTTATTTGCAATACCTGACACAGGAATTATGGGATAATAAATATCCTTCTGATGGAGGTGTTCCTTCTGCGATTACTGATTATATGAAATTGCCGAAAGAGCAATTAGAACCTATCATGACCAACTCGGAAAACATCAACAACTTTGGAGCAAATGCGTATGATAAAGTAGCAACCGGTTTAAATATATTGAGAGAAACCATTGTCGGCAGAGAATTATTTGATAATGCATTCCGTGAGTATTCAAGAAGATGGGCTTTTAAATCCCCGACACCGGCCGATTTCTTCCGCACTATTGAAGACGCAACTGGCGAAGACCTTGATTGGTTTTGGAGAGGTTGGTTCTATGGTACGGATGCTTGTGATATTTCAATTGATACTGTTAAACATGCAAAGCCTGATGTAACAGCCGTACCGAACCAGGTAAACGATACTGTTGTGTACAGAAATCTCGCAAAACCAGCGGTGAATGATTTTGAAGATCTATCCAAGATCAGAAACAAAACCGATAAGAATATTGTTTTTGAAACTGATAAAGACACCACGCTGCGTGACTTTTACTGGAGGTATGCAAGAGGAATGGAAAATTATGACACCACGAAATATCCAATTACTGTAAAACCACAAACAGAAAAACTAGATGCAGAGGGCCAGGCCAAATATGGCAATAAAAATTTATACGAAATTACTTTCTCTAATAAAGGAGGTCTCGTAATGCCAATCATTCTGGAGTGGACCTTTAAAGATGGTACTAAAGAAATTGAAAGAATACCAGCTCAGGTATGGCGCAAGAATGAAAAGAAAGTGATCAAAACATTTATGAAGGATAAAGAAGTAGCCTCCATAAAGCTTGATCCGTATAAAGAAACAGCTGATATAGACGAATCTAATAATACGTATGGCGATATTAAACCGCCTAGTAAGTTTAGATTGTTTAAACAGAAGCAAAATGTGCCACAGCCGGAAATGCCAACGCCTATGCAAAAAGCATTGGAGAAAAAAGGATTCTAAGCCCCTCTAAATCTCCCCTAAAGGGGAGACTTTAGCTTACTAAAGAATATAATTTTCTTTCCCCAACAATAAAAAGAGAAAGCACCTTTTGAAAGGTGCTTTCTCTTTTTACCAACGGTTCATTTTTTAGGGCCGTTTGCTTTATCTTAGCCGAAACAGGTTTTCCGACATTTAAAATACACTTGCAAATGCTGAGTAGCGAACAGAACGTACAAGAGTGCGACGCAACTGGGCTGATAGTAGTAACTAGTTCGGCAAATAAAATTCTTTCACGGCTTTGATTTATTAATAAATAACATTCACAAATGAGAAAAGTAATTTCTTGCTTATTGGCTAGCATCTTCTCTGGCACAATTGTAATAGCACAGAACATCAACAACAATCCAGGCAGCAATCATGGCAACAAGTTTGAACAAATGGGTGGAACGCTTCCAACTCCCAATGAATATCGTACTGCAAGTGGTGCACCGGGTACAAAGTACTGGCAGCAAAGAGCTGATTACGATATTAAATGTGAGCTGGATGAAAAAAATCAGAAGCTGACGGGTAGTGAAACAATTACCTATTTTAATAACTCACCTGATGTACTTACTTTTTTATGGATGCAGCTGGATGAAAACCAACACAGCACCGTAAACAATGCCAACTACCAAAATAGCAACCCGATGAGCAAGCAAACAAGTCCGCAACAATTGGACAGAGCTGCTGATTCGAAAGTTGACAATGGGATGGGCTTTAATATTTTAAAAATTACGGATGCTGCAGGCAAGCCATTAAAATACACGATCAATAAAACTATGATGCGGGTTGAATTACCTGTACCATTGAAAGCAGGTCAGCGTTTTGTTTATAAAATAGATTGGAATTATAAATTAAGCAACCGTGGTGCAGGTGGTGGTGGCCGTGGTGGTTTTGAATTTTTTCCGGAAGATGGCAATCATCTTTTCACATTGGCACAATGGTATCCCCGTCTTTGTGTGTACAGTGATTTTCAAGGATGGCAAAACCACCAGTTTACGGGTCGTGGGGAGTTTGCATTAACATTCGGCAATTTTAAAGTAGCGATGACGGTTCCTGCTGACCATGTAGTATTGTCAACAGGAGAGTGTCAGAACTATGCCGCTGTACTTACTCCTGCACAAATGGGTCGTTGGGCAAAAGCACAAAATTCATCTGAGCCAATTGAAGTAGTAACATTGGCTGAAGCAAAAGCAGCTGAGAAAAACGGACCTGCGATCATTGCTGCGGGTTCACCCAAAAAGAAAACATGGATCTTTAAAGCAGATAATGTTCGTGACTTTGCATGGGGATCATCCCGCAAATTTGTTTGGGATGCACTGGCAACAAAAGTGGCTGGCAAAAAAGTAATGTGTATGAGTGGTTATGCAAAAGAAGCCTATGGTTTGTATCGCAAATTTTCCAGCAAAGCTGTTGAGCATACGGTAAAAACATATTCTGATTTTACAATTCCCTATCCCTACCCTGTTGCACAAAGTATAGAAGCATCCAACGGTATGGAATACCCGATGATCTGTTTCAACTTTGGCCGAACAGAAAAAGATGGCACTTACAGCGAAAGCACCAAGAACGGAATGATCGGTGTAATCATTCATGAAGTAGGTCATAACTTCTTCCCGATGATCATCAATAGTGATGAAAGACAATGGAGCTGGATGGATGAAGGTTTAAATACATTTGTGGAATACCTGGCGGAAGAGTTGTGGGACAATAAATTTCCCAGTCGCCGTGGCCCTGCTGCATTTATTACCGATTATATGAAGCTGCCAAAAGACCAATTGGAACCCATTATGTCAAACAGTGAAAATATTGTACAATTTGGACCGAATGCTTATTCTAAACCAGCCACTGGTTTAAATATTTTGAGAGAGACTATTATGGGCCGTGAGTTATTTGATTATGCATTTAAAGAATATGCAAGACGTTGGGCATTCAAACATCCGGAGCCAGCCGATTTCTTCCGTACCATGGAAGATGCAAGCGGCGAAGACCTCGATTGGTTTTGGAGAGGTTGGTTTTACAGTACTGAAGTTTGTGATATTTCATTAGACACTGTAAAACATGCTAAGCCAGATTTAGCTGCCACACAGGAAGCAACAAAAGAAACTAAACAACTGCGGCCCATTGCAAAACCATTGGTACCAACTTTTGATGATATTTCAAAGATCAGGAACAGAGAAGACAAGAATATCAAATTCCAAACTGATGTAGATACCAGCATCCGTGATTTTTATTGGAGATATGCCCGCAACCAGGAGCCTTATGATACCAGCAAATATGAAGTAACAATTCCGGCCAGTCAGCCTGATCCGCTTACAGAAGCAGAAAAAGCAAAGTATGCGAATAAGAATATGTATGAGCTTACCTTAAGCAACAAAGGTGGATTAGTAATGCCGATCATTGTGGAGTGGACCTATAAAGATGGCACGAAAGAAATTGACCGGATACCTGCACAGGTTTGGAGATTGAATGAAAACAAAGTGGTAAAAACTTTTATTAAAGACAAAGAAGTTGCTTCTGTAAAATTGGATCCTTATCGGGAGACAGCTGATATTAATGAAAGCAATAACAGCTGGAATACAATAGCAGAGCCGTCTCGTTTTAATATTTTTAAAGCAAGACAAACTGCACCTAGAGCGGCAGGTAACCAGGCGGGCAACCCAATGCAGAAAGCACAAGAGAAGAAAGGGTTTTAAAATTTATAGTTTGTTGTTTATAGTTTATTGTGGCGTGATAGTGTAAAATCTATCACGCCTTTTTAATTTCACTAAAAAGTTTATATTTAGAAATGGCTAAAAGAATATTCATTGCTATTGCTCTTCTCTTTACACTACAATCATTCGCTGCCACTGTTGACACAGTAAGCATCTACAGCAACGCTATGAAAAAAGCATACAAATGCGTAGTGATAAAACCGTCTTCATATAAAAAAAGTAAAGAAGCTTTTCCCGTAGTTTATTTATTACATGGCCATGGAGGCTGGTATGCCAACTGGATCATCCGGGTGGGTGAATTAAAAGAACATGCTGATAAATACCAGTTAATGATCGTATGTCCCGATGGTGGATTTAATAGCTGGTATTTGGATAGTCCCGTTGATTCTACGGTAAGATTTGAAACGTATGTAGGAAAAGAAATCCCTGATTATATAGATGCGAATTACAAAACCATAAAAGACAGAAAAGGCAGAGCCATAACTGGTTTAAGTATGGGCGGACATGGTGGTTTATTTTTAGGCTTTCGACATGCAGAACGATTTGGTGCTTGTGGTAGTATGAGTGGTGGTGTGGACTTAGAACCCTTTAAAAAGAACTGGCAAATTTCACAGAAAGTTGGTGATACAATTTTACATGCAGCTAACTGGAAAAATTACTCAGTCATTAATTTAATTGAAAAGCCAGTAAAAGATTCACTGGCCATTATTATTGATTGCGGAACAGAGGATTTCTTTTTTGCTGTTAATAACAACTTGCATCAAAAAATGCTGAAGTTAAAAATCCCGCATGAGTATATTGAAAGACCGGGACAACATAACTGGCCGTATTGGAAGAATGCGGTGCAGTACCAGTTGTTATTTTTCAGGAATTATTTTACTGCCATAAAATAAATTATTCTATGGCTTCGGCACATTCCCCGTATTACCATCCCTGGTTTTTACTTTCTTCTTACCAGAGTTCTTCTTTTCGTAATCGAGGATAGCTTGTGGTTTGGAAATTGTTTTTTTACCGGCAGTGTCTGATTTTGCTTTAGCAGTGCTAACATCAATCGGTCTTAGGTCATCATCACCAATCATCATATTATCTTCTGTTTGCAGTTTATTCATCACATAGTATTCACTGGCTTCTATTCTTCCTTCACGGGGATCAAAGTACAACCATTTACCATGTTTAACTGCCACACCTTCATTCTTTACTACAACCTGTCCTATTTCTTTTGTCGGATCTTTTAGATCATAAACAGAAACGGTATCAAAAGCAATTGCAGGATCCATTGCTCTCCAGCTTTCTTCCCGCATTAAACCTCCGTTGAATGTAAAGTATTGTTGTCTGCCATTGAGCTTTCCCCAACGATAGTTTTCCTCTGCGATCTTTACTCCTTCTAATGAGTACTTCTTCCAGGTACCTTCTTTCGCATCATTCTCATAATATCCTTCTTCTTCATAGCCTCTTTCGCCACGCAAATCCGGTACCCGAACAGACCATGGCCCTTGCTTCTTTCCTTGCATATCCACCCGGTTAAGTGTATCACCTTTTGGACTTATTATAAAATTTTTCCATTGGCTATAACCGCTGGTAGAAATAAGCAAGGCAATCAGTACAATGAATCGCATAGTTTAGTAAGTTTGATGAGAGACAGCAGGTTATCTGCGCCTCGTTACACACACTGCAATTTACTAACGAAAATTAACTGTTTTTATGTCCCAGTTGTTAAAAAAAACCTCCCGCCAATATAAAGTGGCAAGAAGGGTTATTTCCACACTTGCTTTGCTACACAGTGGTGCATTGGTATTTGCACAGATAAATCCCACTCCTGCAGCAGAAAGAATGCAAGCCATTGAACAACGTAAGAAATTAGAAAGTGCTTCTGTTGTTAATGATGTTAAATTTCGCAACATAGGCCCGACAATTATGAGTGGCCGTGTATCGGATATTGATGCCAACCCGGAAGATCCTACAGAGTTCTACGTAGGATATTCAACAGGCGGATTGTGGCATACTACTAACAACGGACAAAGCTTTACTCCCATCATGGATAACATCGATGTATTATTCATTGGTGATATAGCCGTAAACTGGAGCAACAGAACTATCTGGGTAGGTACAGGCGAAGTAAACAGCAGCCGTTCTTCTTATGCAGGTATCGGTATGTATAAATCAACTGATAATGGAAAGAACTGGGAATATCTCGGTCTTCCGGAATCACACCATATTGGTAAAATACAATTGCATCCTACTAATCCAAATATTGCCTGGGTAGCTGCATTAGGACATTTATATTCTGCCAATAAAGACAGAGGTGTTTACAAAACAACCGATGGTGGTAAAACATGGAGAAACACTTTGTTCATCGATGATAATACTGGTGCTGTTGATATTGACATCAATCCTTCTAATCCAAATGAAGTGTATGCAGGTATGTGGTACAGAGTTCGCCGTGCCTGGAAATTTGAAGAAAGTGGAAAGACAAGTGGTATTTATAAAAGCACCGATGGCGGCGAAACATGGAAATTAGTTTCGGGTGCCGGTTCTGGTTTTATGACCGGTGATAAAATTGGACGTATCGGAATTGCGGTCTATCCAAAAAATCCAAGTATTGTTTATGCTGTGGTAGATAACAATACACCACTTGCTGCTACAAATAAAGCAGACACCAATTACAAGAAAGATGAATTTAAAGCGATGAGCAAAGAAGATTTTAAAAAGCTGGATGATAAAAAACTGAATTCATTTTTAAGAATGAATCGTTTCCCTGCTAAATACACGGCAGGCACCGTAAAAGAAATGGTAGCAGCTGATAAAATTCAACCTGTTGCGTTATGGGATTATTTAGACAGTGATGATGGATTTCAAAATACCGGTATTGCAGGTTGTGAAGTATATCGCAGTAATGATGGAGGGCAAACATGGAAAAAAACACATGATAAACCCAATGCCAACTTCAGCACTTATGGTTACTACTTTGCAAAGATCTATACTTCGCATACCAATCCTGATAAGATTTTCTCGATGGGATACATTGCGCAAGTATCAACAGATGGTGGCAAAACATTTAAGACGATGGACAAAGGAAATGTTCATGCCGACCATCATGCATTGTGGGTAAACCCAAAAAGAGATTCTCATTTAATTAATGGAAACGATGGTGGTGCAAATATTACCTATGATGATGGTGATAATTGGTTTAAAGCAAACACTCCGCCATTGGGGCAATACTATAGCATTACTGTTGATGATGCAAGACCATATAATGTGTACGGCGGTATGCAGGATAACGGAAGCTGGTGGGGACCATCTAATCACCGGGATGATATTGGCTGGATAGATAATGGCCAATACGGTTTTAAAGGTATCAATGGTGGTGATGGTATGCAGGCGCAAGTTGATACAAGAGATAATGCTACTATTTATTCCGGCTCTCAGTTTGGTGCTTATGCCCGGTATAATAAAAATGTGCAGGAAAGAAGAGGTTTTCAAAAATCACTTCGCCCCATGCATGAGTTGGGTGAAAAACCACTCCGCTTTAACTGGCAAACACCCATCTTATTGAGCAAACACAACCAGGATGTTTTTTATTATGGAAGTAACAGAGTCTTCCGTTCGCTTAACAAAGGCGATTCATTAATTGCAATGAGTGCAGACCTTACCAGTGGTAAAGTGACAGGGAATGTACCGTTTGGTACATTGATCACACTTTCAGAATCGCCGCTGCGTTTTGGATTGCTTTATACAGGTAGTGATGATGGAAATATTTATGTATCAAAAGATGCTGCTTACACATGGGAGCAATTAAATCAAACCGCTACTGTTGCGCCAGCTAAAAAAGGTGCAAAACCCGCAGGAAGTACCAAACTTCAAACCAATGGATTGTATGTAAGTCGTGTTACTGCATCACAACATAAAGTGGAAAGAGTATATGTTTCATTGAACGGATACCGCAATGACAACTTTGCTCCATATTTATACATGAGTGAAGATTATGGCGCTACCTGGAAACAAATCGGAAAAGATTTACCCTATGAGCCCATCAATGTAGTAAAAGAAGATCCGAAAAGTGATAGCATTTTATATGTTGGCACTGATGGGGGCTTGTATGTAAGTTTCGACCAGGGTAATTCATTTATGATGTGGAATGGTGGTTTACCAAAATCAGTTCCTGTTCATGATATTGCAATTCAACAAAGAGATAATGAAATTGTGCTCGGTACGCATGGTCGCAGTTTGTATGTTGCTAAATTGGATGATGTACAAAAAGTAAGAAAAGACCCGGAGTGGATGAAAAAGAAACCAAAAGAAAAACCACAGGAACCTGCAAGACAGTTTAATGAGCCGGAGCCAGAGCCGGAAAGAGATTAAAAGGAAAGCCCCTGATAAACAATCAGGGGCTTTTTAATTTCTTATATCAGGCTTTCTTTTTCTTTCGTAATAAAAACACCAAAATCAATATCAACAATATTGCGCCTCCGCCAATGTAATAATACATTGTCATGTCATTTGGTTCTTTATCTAATCCTTTTTCAATATTCTTTTCCGTGTCCTTTATCATTTTGTCAATAAAAGGAAAAGAAGCATTCATTCCTTTTACTTCATCAAATTTTGCCAATGCCTTTTTATAGCGGGACGCATCGTACAAAGCCAATGCTTCTTCATATACTAATGAAATGTCGCTCATGGCAGGTTTAACTTTTGCTTCTTCAATAAACTCATCAACAATAGTACTGGGCACAATAAAGTTCATACCCTGCACTTCTGCCTGCCGCTGGTAATCTATACTGCCAAAAGTAGCGAGGCCAATTACTTCACCATACTCATTCATTACCGGGCCACCACTATTGCCATGTGTAATAGCGGCATCAATCTGTAATACTTCCCAGCCATCTTTCATATTTTTCTTGGCACTTACTAATCCTCTTGTAAGCGATGCTTCAGAAACAGACTCTTCTGAAATCAACGGATGAAATGTAGCAACTGCAGGATATCCTAATACATACACCTGGTCTCCCACTCTCATTTCTTTATCATTCCCCATTCGTATTGTTGGATACGTATGTTTTTTAGTTAGTTTGAGAATCGCCACATCTTTTCCCGGTATGGCTGCACCCTGTGTTATTAAATTAGCCGGTATCGTCATCGGTGTGATCTTTCCATTATCACCAGAGATACCCATCACCACACTAAACTCTTTTTTGATATTGCCTACCTGCATCGTTTGCGTAAAGTACCAGCTGTTAGCATCTGTCAATGCTTTGGCTTCCTCTTCCGTTAGCTTACGTCCCATTGTTTTCTCAATATCCGCCGCATCTTCATCCAGTATTTGTTGAAAAGCCTGCTGCGCAAAATTCTTCTTGGTAGTTTCATCGTTCTCATCCACCACATGTGCATTGGTGATGACGTAACCATCAGGTGTAACGATGAAGCCTGAACCCATCATGGTGGTATTAAGTTCTTTACTTAATGTTTGGGTGCCCTTCATCATATACTTATCTATGCCTGCACAAAAGGAACGGATATAAATATTCCAGAAAAGGTCTGTATTGAATTTCCCCTCATCTTCCAATTGTTGTTTAACCTGCAGGGCCAATGCCTCCAGTGCCGGTGTATCAAACTCCGGCTTAATAGCACTAACAGTTCCTTTAAAGGTCGCTTGTATCATTACTGTCCCGGGCTTATTCCGTTCAGCGATCTGCACCGGTGTCATCTTAGTTTGCTGTGCAAAAAATGTAAGAGGTAAAAAGAGAGATAAGAATAATAAAATCTTCTTCATGTCAGTCAGGTTTATGGTTCTGCTAAAGATAGTTTACCTATACAAGATTTTAGTGGTGTGCCAGTAGCAATTTTGTTCACCGCTGTGAAGGAGTTATTTGGACAAAGGCACTACTAACATGGAGAAAATAAACAGGTTGGAATTGCCTCTCGGACTTTATCTCTTGGTGGGAAATTTTTAAAACCGTTGAAATCTTTCTATACAGGCTTTCTCCAGCATTTCCCTGTCATCAGGATGAGCAATATCAATTAATGATTTGGCTCTTTGTCGCAGGTTTTTTCCAAACAAATAAGCCGTTCCATATTCAGTAACTACATAATGAATATGGCCACGGGTAGTTACCACACCGGCACCGGGTTTTAAAAATGGTACAATCCGGTTAATGCCTTTTGCAGTACGACTTGTTAATGCAATGATCGGTTTGCCTCCTTTGCTTAATGCTGCACCCCGCATAAAATCCATTTGCCCGCCAATGCCACTGTACTGTAAGGAACCAATGGAGTCTGCACATACCTGCCCGGTAATATCCACTTCAATTGCACTGTTTATAGCCACCACTTTCGGGTTACGGCGGATAACATGCGGATCGTTTACATAATCAATATCTAAAAAAACAAAAGCAGGATTATCATCCACATAATCATACAACCTACGGGTACCAATAGCAAAACCGGTAACTGTTTTATTAGGGTGAATGGTCTTTTGCGAATTATTGATGATGTCTTTATCAAACAAATCAATAATGCCATCGCTGCACATTTCGGTATGCACCCCTAAATTTTTATGCTGGTGCAAGGATTTCATCACCGCATCAGGAATAGTACCGATGCCCATTTGCAGGGTACTGCCATCTTCAATCAACCCGGCAATTAATTTTCCGATCGTGAATTCTTTCTCTCCCACTTTCGCACCATAATCAACTTCCGGTAGTTCTTCCTGGTGATAGACCATGGAAGTAAATCTTGACGTATGAATAAGACTATCACCATGTGTGCGGGGAACTCTTGGATTTACCTGCGCAATAATGTGCCGGGCGGTATTAACCGCACTGCGGGCAATATCCACCGATACGCCTAAGGAGCAATACCCATGAGCATCAGGTGGTGAAACCTGTACCAGTGCAACATCTAACTTTAATTCGTTGCGGAACAGATCAGGAATATCACTTAAAAAAACAGGAATAAAATCAGCCCGGCCTTCATTCACAGCTTTGCGTACTGAGCCGGATACAAACATGCAATTGATATGAAATGAATTGGCATATTGTGGTTTATCCAATTCTATATCTCCCTGTACAGTTATAAAAGTCAACTCCACATCTTGCAGGCGGGGAGCCTGTTTACCTAACTCCCGTAATAGATACAGTGGTGTTTGAGCACTTCCCTGTACAAAAACCCTGTTACCAGATTGTATAACGGATAATGCCTCTTCAGCAGTTTTATATGTGAAAGGTATTTTCATGCGGCAAAACTATAGCTAATAAAACTATTGCAACTGACAAGGGTTATCAACCAAATTGAGAAGAATCAGTAGGATTAACGGGAAACCAACCAGTCAATAGCCAGCTCATAGCCTTTCAATCCTAAACCAACAATGCTGCCTGCAACTTTTGCACTGAGGTAAGAAAACTTTCTAAAATCTTCCCGTGCATGCACATTAGAAATATGCACTTCCACCACCGGCGTTTTAATAGCTGCCACTGCATCTCCAATAGCAATAGAAGTGTGAGTGTAGGCCCCTGCATTCAATACAATGCCATCGTAATCGAAACCTACCCGTTGCAGTTCGTTCACTATTTCACCTTCTACATTACTTTGGAAATAGTTGATGTCGATATTGGCATACTTCTTTTTAAGACCTTCTAAAAATTCTT
>CAZXMP010000017.1:0-35757 GCA_964641575.1 uncultured Chitinophaga sp.
CTTTTCTGATGTCCATTTTGGTTGATTTACTGTCAACCTATTTCAGGACAAGACATTATATCGACCAGGATATATTCGTAAAGCCGCCATGACGCCAAACCCTTTGTTAGCAGCAGGCTTATTTTGTCGATGAATTTGGAAGTAAGTGGTATGTAAGAACTCTGCTTGTCATCGTCTTGTTGAGTTGAATTAGTTGACCCGATTTTAAGTCTTTGTTCTGGTTTGTTTTATTGTTAACTATAAGGAAATTGAAATTCTTTAAATACAGAATTTTATATCTCCCTAATGTAATAGCTTTTCGCACTTGAAACGTTCCAGTCCTTTTTGTCCCAGCAGACATGTCAATTTTTGTCCTTAAAAGGAGAATTACAAAATACAATATGATTATTGATGGAATAATTAGCCACGGGTTAGTTATGCGAGAAACATAATCTTGAAGGTTTGAAGGAAAACTCCAGTTACGTATACCGAATCGCGGCGGAATGAACGGAACGACAATAGTAACACCGATTAATAAAAGAAGAAGCAACGCTACGATTGTTTTACCATAGCTTCCATAGAGCAGCCATGAATAATACTTGTTTCTGAGGATTTTCCGATCTGCCTCATTTAGTTGGTGTCGTATATATTTTCCGATTATAGGAGAGTTCATAGCTTATTGCTAACCGTATGTGTTTATGCTATTCCACGAATTTACAATTTTCCCAAACCATTTACAATCAGGCCTATAATATTATACTTTTCATATTGTAGCACTACGTCAATGACATTTTTAAGGGAACGATTAACATCCCCAGTTTCCCACACCCAATCCCCACTTGCCAATCCCCATTTCCCTTTTTCTTAACTTGCAGCCATGCAGCAATACCTTCATCTTCTTCAGCATATATTAGATAATGGCACTCATAAAACCGACCGTACCGGCACCGGCACACAAAGTGTTTTTGGTTACCAGATGCGGTTCGATTTGCAAAAGGGATTTCCATTGGTGACCACCAAAAAAGTACACCTGAAAAGCATTATTTATGAACTGCTTTGGTTCTTAAAAGGCGAAACCAATATTGCTTATCTAAAAGAACATGGCGTAAAAATATGGGATGAGTGGGCGGATGAAAACGGCGAACTCGGCCCGGTGTATGGTAAGCAATGGCGCAGTTGGGAGGGGAAGGATGGAAAAGTAATAGACCAGGTAACAGACCTTATTGAACAAATAAAAAAGAATCCTGATAGTCGTCGCCTCATAATCAGTGCATGGAATGTAGCCGATCTGCCGGAAATGGCATTGATGCCTTGTCATAATATGTTCCAGTTCTATGTGGCGCCCCCCAACCCCCTAAAGGGGGAGTTAAGAAGTTCACTCTCTTGTCAGCTTTATCAACGAAGTGCAGATGTATTTCTCGGTGTGCCATTCAATATTGCATCCTATGCATTATTAACAAAGATGATCGCCCAGGTTTGCGATTTAGAACCCGGGGAATTTGTACATACTTTCGGCGATGTACATATTTATAGCAATCATATGGAACAGGTAAATCTACAATTAAGCAGAGAGCCATTTCCTTTGCCCACTATGAAATTGAATCCGGCAGTAAAAAATATTTTTGACTTTCAATTTGAAGATTTTACGTTGGAGAATTACCAAAGCCATCCCGGAATAAAAGCACCGGTAGCGGTGTAAGACCTGTGAACTATCTTTACTCCTGATTAATGACTATCGACTAATGACTATCTCCCTTGTAGTAGCAGCAGCAACCAACAACGCCATTGGAAAAGATGGAAAAATGCCCTGGCATTTGCCCAATGATATGAAGCATTTTAAAAATGTAACATGGGGTATGCCGGTAGTGATGGGCAGAAAAACATTTGAGTCGCTGGGAAAAGTGTTACCCGGAAGAAAAAATATTGTGATCACCCGTAATCCCGGATGGAAGGTAGAAGGAACGGTGGGTGTAAAAAGTATTGATGATGCATTATTTGTAGCCCAGCAAACGGATGCGATAGAAATTATGGTAATTGGTGGCGGTGAAATTTATAAAACACTATTCGATAAGGCCAAAAGAATTTACCTGACAAGGGTAGAAGCAGAGCCGGAAGCAGATACTTTTTTTCCGTCCATTGATCCAAAACAATGGTATCTGGTTAGCCAAAAAAATCATGAAGCTGATGAGAAAAATGATTATAATTATTCTTTCCAGGTGTGGGAGAGGATTTAATGTGCAAATTCAGAAATAAGCAGATAAGCAAATGAGTTTTCTATATCTCAGTTATGTATTCAAAAACCCAACTAGCACTTAAATATCTCAATTACTATTTCACTGCTTCCAACGGTAAAGGTCATGGAATGCATTCTCCTTTTGTTTTTCATTTTATTACTAAAATTTTAAATGATAAAACGAATTATCCGGAATATGAAAAAGTAGAAAATCTTCGCCAACAATTATTAACCGCCAATACAATTTTAACAATAGAAGATTTCGGTGCAGGCTCTGCCGTTAATAAAACAAACACCAGAACTATATCTGCCATTGCAAAAAACTCAGCCAAACCAAAAAAGTTTGGGCAGTTTCTTTTTAGAATGGTAAAAGAATATCAGCCACAAACAATACTGGAACTGGGTACATCTTTAGGCATTACCACTTCTTATTTATCATTAGCAAAACCTGATGCCAAACTGATAACCATGGAAGGTGCAAAAGAAGTCGCCAATACTGCCAGGAGGAATTTTCAAACTTTAAACCTTCAAAATTATTCGCTCATCGAAGGAAATTTCGATAGCACATTATCTGCTGTGGTCAGTGGGGTGTCGACCGTTGACCTAGCCTTCATCGACGGCAACCACCGCCAAGCGCCTACAGAACAGTATTTTGGGGAACTGCTTCCCAAAACCAACAATGATTCCATATTAATTTTTGATGATATACATTGGAGTAATGAAATGGAACAGGCCTGGGAAATGATAAAAAATCACCCATCCGTCCGTTGTACCATCGATTTATTCTTTATAGGGATTGTGATTTTCCGGCAGGAATTTCGGGAAAAACAACATTTTACCATCCGTTTTTAAGGCCTCCCCAAACCCCTCCGAAGGAGGGGCTTTAAAACCCGAAATTCTGAAGTCATTTATCGAATGTAAAAGTTAGAAAAATTGCACCAGGAGACACTTCCCCTCCTTGGAGGTGCGAATTGAATGAAATTATGTGCTTTCATAAATTGGGGTGGGTTGCTACGAATCTGAAGTTGAATAGCGAACAGAACGATAAAGAGTGCGACGCAACGAAGATGCCATGAAATACTATAGCTGGGAACAAAAAAAATTCTATCTTCCGCATGAAAATTAATAACCTGCATGACGATTGGACTGCTAAAAGAACCCGCCCATGAGACAAGAGTATCGCTTCTGGCGGAAGCGGTAGCCACCCTCACCAAAAAAGGTATTACTGTTGTTGTAGAGAACGGTGCCGGAGAAAAAGCCTTCTGCAGTAATGCAGCGTATGAAAAAGAAGGGGCGCAAATAAAAAGTAGAAAAGAGGTACTTGAAGTTTCCAATATTGTTTTGAGTATTCATATGCTTGAAGCATCCGACATCGGACACCTGACATCCGACATCCTGATTGGTGTTTTCCAACCTTTATTTAATGTCGATACAATGAAAGACTGGGCTTCAGCCGGGGTTACGACTTTTTCCTTAGATATGTTACCCCGTACTACCAGAGCACAGGCAATGGATGTATTGAGTTCGCAAGCTAATATTGCCGGTTACAAAGCAGTATTAACTGCAGCAAATTCATATGGAAGATATTTTCCAATGTTTATGACAGCAGCAGGAAGCATTGCTCCGGCAAAATTATTAATACTCGGTGCTGGTGTTGCAGGATTACAAGCAATTGCTACTGCCAAACGGTTAGGAGCTGTAGTAGAAGTATTCGATACAAGACCTGCGGTGAAAGAAGAAGTAATGAGTCTCGGTGCAAAATTTGTGGAGGTAGAAGGTGCTGCCGATGCAAGCAAAGCCGGTGGTTATGCCGTTGAGCAAAGCGAAGATTTTTTACAGCGGCAAAAAGCAAGAATAGCAGAAAGCATTGCCAAATCAGATATTGTAATTACCACTGCACAAATACCCGGTAAAAAAGCGCCGATATTAATTACAGAAGAAATGATACAAGCCATGCGCAATGGTTCTGTAATTATTGATTTGGCGGCAGCCACTGGTGGTAACACACCGGTTACAAAAAATAATGAAACAATAAATTACAATGGTGTTACCATTATTGGTAATTCATCCTTGCAATCAACCATGCCATCCGATGCAAGTAAATTGTATGGGAAAAATGTGTTGAACTTTTTGCAATTGATTGTTACCAAGGAAGGCGAAATAAATCTGAATTGGGAAGATGATCTGGTGAAAGGAAGTTGTATTACACATAACGGCGAAATTGTTCATGAACGTTTAAAATAAGTTGAATGGAAAATATTTTGAATTGGATTACAGCAAATCAACAGATCATCTACATCGTTATCCTGATGATATTTGTAGGAATTGAAGTTATTGGCCGTGTGCCAAGTGTATTGCATACGCCGCTGATGAGTGGTGCTAATGCCATTCACGGAGTTGTTATCATTGGTGCGATCATCGTAATGGGCAAAGCCGAAAGCGATAACTATCTCGCCTTGATATTAGGTTTCATCGCTGTTATTGTAGGGACTTTGAATGTGGTAGGTGGGTTTGTAGTGACGGACAGAATGTTGGAGATGTTTAAGAAAAAGAGGCCGCCCCAAACCCCTCCGAAGGAGGAGCTTTAAAACTCCGATTTTCAAATTATCATTCTTTGCTCTTTAATAATTTTTTAAAATAAATTTTCCACTTACCGCTCCTAGGGCTGTGAGTGGCAAGTCCCTCCTTCGGAGGGATTTAGGGAGGCCGCTTATATGGAATTGAATGTTTTAACTCTCTGCTACCTCATCGGCTCAGTAACATTTATACTGGGATTAAAAATGCTATCCAATCCTGCTACGGCAAGAAAAGGAAACCTGATTGCAGCAGGAGGAATGATCATCGCCATTCTCGGCACTATCTTTTTGTACGAAGAGCATGGACAAAAATTAGGTAACTACGGATGGATATTTGGTGGTATTGCCATAGGAACGGTGATTGGCTTTTTATCGGCCAAAAAAGTAAAGATGACCGCCATGCCGGAAATGGTGAGTATGTTCAATGGAATGGGCGGTGCTTGTGCCATGTTGATCTCTATTGTTGAATTTAATCATTTGGTGCATACTTATCCTTCATCAGATTTGCCTGTAGGAACCGTACTTATTATTTTATTGGGTCTAATTATCGGTTCTGTATCATTTGCAGGAAGTATGATTGCCTGGGGTAAATTGAATGGTAAAGTGAAAGATTTTTCATTTACGGGGCAACATATTTTCAACATCATTTTATTATTGGTAATTGTTGGATTAGCTGTTTATTTGATCGGCTGGCCATCAGATAACGCAAATATTATTTTCTACGCTATTCTTGCCTTGTCATTATTATATGGAGTATTCTTCGTTTTCCCAATTGGCGGGGCAGATATGCCGGTTGTAATTTCGTTGCTCAATTCATTTACAGGTGTGGCCGCAGCATGTGGTGGTTTCTTGTATGATAATAAAGTAATGCTTACGGGTGGTATTCTTGTTGGTGCTGCAGGTACATTGTTGACTATATTGATGTGTAAAGCCATGAACCGTTCATTGGCCAATGTATTGATTGGCTCATTTGGCGGTGGTAGCAAAGCTGGTCCGGCGGGTGATAAAGAACAAGGCAGCTACAAAGAAATTTCATTGAGTGATACTGCAGTAGTAATGAGCTATGCCAGTAAAGTATATATCGTTCCCGGTTATGGTTTGGCAGTAGCCCAGGCACAACATGCTTGTCATGAGTTAGAAAAATTATTAGAAGCAAAAGGGGTTGATGTAAAATATGCTATTCACCCGGTAGCAGGTCGTATGCCCGGCCACATGAATGTGTTGCTGGCAGAAGCTGATGTTCCCTATGAAAAGCTGTTGGAAATGGAACAAGCCAACGATGAATTTCCAAGTACAGATGTGGTATTGATATTAGGTGCTAATGATGTAGTGAACCCCGCCGCCAAAACAGATCCATCTTCTCCTATATATGGCATGCCAATACTCGATGTTGAATTAGCCAAAAATGTTATCGTTAATAAACGAAGCATGAAGCCCGGCTATGCAGGTATTGAAAATGATTTGTTCTTCCAGCCAAAAACGTCGATGTTGTTTGGTGATGCGAAGAAAGTGTTGCAAGATTTAATTGCGGAAATAAAGAATCTTTAGTTTGTAATTTCTTATTTGTGGTTTGTAGTTTTGCTAATGCAGCTTCCTTTACAGTTATTAAATTCTCTGCGTGATGCCAAAGGCTTCAACAAGGAAGCTTTTGAAAACATACATGCTTCCGGCGAGCAGATAACTTCAATAAGAATAAATTCCGCAAAGCCGTCAATAGCGAATGGTGAATTTTCAATGAACGACTCCATTCAACATTCATCATTCACCATTCACAATAAAGTTCCCTGGACCAATAGCGGTTTCTATTTAACAACCCGTCCTTCCTTCACCTTCGATCCACTTTTTCATGCTGGCACTTATTATGTACAGGAAGCTTCTTCCATGTTTTTAGAGCAAGCATTAAAACAAACTGTTGACTTAACGAAGTCCATAAAAGTATTAGACTTATGTGCGGCACCGGGAGGTAAATCAACGCATATTCAATCCCTTATTTCAAAAGATAGTTTACTGGTGAGTAATGAAGTGATCCGTTCCAGAGCAAATATTTTAAAAGATAATATTATAAAATGGGGTTGCGAAAATGTAGTTATCACAAATAATGACCCAAGTCATTTCTCAAAATTGGAAAATTACTTTGATGTAATTGTTATTGATGCACCTTGTAGCGGCAGTGGTCTTTTTCGTCGTGATGCAGATGCACTTGATGAGTGGAGCGAAAATAATGTACAACTCTGTTCGCAGCGACAACAACGAATATTGGCTGATGTTTGGCCGGCATTGAAAGAAAATGGAATCCTGATCTATTCTACCTGTTCTTATTCAAAAGAAGAAGATGAAGAGATCATGGATTGGATGATGGATCAGTGGTCCGTTGTGAGTTGTGAGTTGTCGGTAGATCCTCAATGGGGAATTACACCGGTGCAAAGCAATACAGGAGCATACGGTTACAGGTTTTGGCCTGACCAGGTGAACGGAGAAGGATTTTTTCTGGCCTGTTTTCAAAAAAAAGAGGGGGAAACTGAGGCGGACATTCGATATAAAAGAAAACCAGAGCAGGTTACCAAAAAGGAAATGGAAATGGTGGAGAAATGGGTAGAAACAGACGGTAAAGATTTTATCAAGTACGAGAATACAGTCTATGCCTGGCCAACGGAATGGGTTAAAGATTTTAGCTTTCTGCTGGAGCAGTTGCGGGTAATTTACTCCGGTGTATTAGTGGGTGCATTAATGCGGGATAAAATGGTGCCCGATCATGCACTGGCGATGAGCAATTTAGTACCTGGACCTATAGAAAAATTTGAACTGGATTATGAGCAGTCTATCAAATTCTTGCAGCGAAAAGACCTTGTGCTGGAAACAAAAAATAAAGGCTGGCAACTATTCACTTTCCACCAGCATCCTCTGGGCTGGGCAAATGTTCTGTCCAATCGGGTTAATAACTATTATCCTAAGGAAATGAGGATATTAAAAGATAGTTAGAGCCTCTCTAAAAAGCAAAAAAAAACCACATCTTTGCATACCTAATCTTATTGGAATGAAACAGCTTATTCTTTCTTTGTTTTTGTTTTTTAGTTTCGCTGCAATTGCTCAAAATAATGAGTTGATAGCGAAAAGCGGCGACAAAGGATTGTACCTGGAGCATAAGGTAGAAGCCAAGCAAAGTTTTTATTCTATTGGCCGCATCTATCATATTCATCCAAAATACCTGGCTACATACAATAAGCTTGATATGAATAAGGGGCTTCAGATCGATCAGAAGCTTCGCATCCCACTTACTGATTCCAATTTCGTTCAAGACAGGATGAACGGAACTTCCATTTTTTACAAAGTAAATGATGGGGAAGATTTAGCAGCTATCAGCAAAAAATACAACAACGTTTCGGTAGAAAAGCTTCGATCATGGAATAGCCTTACATCGAACGAGGTAAAAAAGGATAAGAAAATAATTGTTGGTTTTCTAAGCAACGAAGGCATTAAATCGATGGCCATTACCAATCAGCCGGTAACTACAAAACCAGTAGAAAAGCCTGTTATACCAGAACCTGAACTTACGAAGGAAGAAAAAAAGCAGGAAGAAAAGGAAACAAAAGAGGAAGCCAAGGCCGAAGAGAAGGCAATTAAAAAAGAAGAAAAAAAAGACCCGCCTCCTGTGATTAAAGAAACAAGAAAGCCTGCAGTTGAAGGACAAGGTTATTTCCAAACGCATTTTGAACAACAAATAAAAAAATCACCTGTGTCGAAGGATGCAACAGTTACTTCAGGTATATTTAAAACAACCAGCGGCTGGCAGGATGCTAAATATTATTTATTGATTGATGCCGTACAGCCAGGTACGATTGTAAAAATCATTAACCCTACCAATAATAAAGCGGTTTATGCCAAAGTATTGGGCGAGATGAGTGGAATACGACAGAATGAAGGATTAAATATCCGCATCAGCAATGCAGGAGCTGCTGCATTAGAAATTACAGAACAGGATAAGTTTATTGTAAAAGTGAACTATTGATTGCTGCTTATTTGTTACTGGCATTTCTAAATCCACGAAGAAATTCTTCAACGCCCATTTTTTTCTTGCCTTCTAATTGTATTTCCAATAAATGCAGGTAGCCGTTGGTACAGGCAATTTTTAAAAATGTTTTTCCATCGGTTTCATATTCGCCTTCTGTATGGGTGGGAATTATAAATTCTTTTTTGGCTTTATAAATCTTCAGCATTTTTTCATTCATAATGGTAAAGGCGGCCGGATAGGGGCTTAATCCACGTACCATATTAAACACTTCTTCCACGGGCTTGCTCCAGTTGATTCTACAGGTATCTGTATGGATTTTTGGTGCATGCTTTAATAGTTCGGAGTTTGAAGTCCGGAGTTTGGAGTCTTGCGGTATTTCATTTATTGATCCATCAGCTAAACCTTTTACCGTTTTTACCAATACAGTTGCGCCTATTTCTTTCATCTTATCGTGCACATCACCAGCCGTATCATTTTCACCAATTGGAAAAGATTCCTGTAACAGAATATGGCCGGTATCTATTTCATGCTTGAGTTTAAAAGTAGTTACACCCGTTTCTTTTTCTCCATTTATAACCGCCCAATTGATGGGAGCCGCACCACGGTATTGTGGCAATAAACTTCCATGAAGGTTTACTGAACCCATTGGAGGCATGTTCCAAACCACTTCAGGCAGCATTCTAAATGCTACAACAATTTGCAGGTCGGCACTCAGTGATTTTAATTCAGCCAGAAATTCAGGGTTCTTTAGCTTTTCCGGTTGTAGCACTGTCAGATTATTTTCAACAGCATATTTCTTTACGGCACTTTCAGTTAGTTTCATACCACGGCCTGCAGGTTTATCTGGTGCTGTTATTACTCCTACAATATTACAACCTGCTTTTACCAATGCATCTAAAGATGCAACGGCAAATTCCGGAGTGCCCATAAAAATTATCCGTAACGATTTTAAATCCTTCATAATTGCAGCGAAGGTAGAAAATCAGAAGCATTACTTTCTGCCAAAAACAGTTGGCATACCATTACCCGGATATTGCGCATCTAATAGTTGTAATAGCCTTGCTCCTTTAATACAGGAGAAGAAGGCATTGTATGTTTTTGGTTTGCCTTCAATGTCGGAAAATTTAACCTGCCAGTTATTAAGTACGGAAAATTTTCCTGCTGATTTTACATTGGCATATTTCATATTACCCACCATCCCGTTTACTACAAGTATTTCCCAATTGTAAGAATTGCCGGCCCCAAATTTAAAAGTCTGATTGGATTGGTTAATATTCATACCAGCGTAGTTTCCTGTGTACACATTATATAGCTGTTGAACTCCGGTAAAGTCGCTTGTCCATGTACCTGTGAAATCACTGGCGGCAATAGCGAATTTGTTATAATTGACCATTGCAACCAACGGCTTAAGTAAATCACTTTCACTGTTCCATTGTATGGCTTCAGGGTCAAATTTATATTGTTGTATAAAGCTATTTTTATCGGGTGCAACAAACTCAAGCCAACCGGTATGGCCCTGCCTGAACAATAAAATAAATACCTGTTTGCCCGAAGCATTATCTGTTGCATATCCCATGCCGAGATATGGTCTGTCGTAGGTGCTGATATAACTGGTTTTATAATTTTTAAGGTTGCTATAACGGGGAGCTACCAGTATATTCCATGCCGCATTTGTAAGCGGTTCCGGATCGGCGGGAAATATTGTTCCTTCTTTAGGATAATGTATCAACACTTTTACATTTCCTTTGGTTACTTCCACCCAATCCTCTTGTACGGTACTATTCCAACCATCATCAAAGTTGGTGGTGCTAAATGTAAAACCATCTTTTTTTGCGTTCGGTACAGGTGTGGTATTTTTTTCAGGCTTAATTACCGGTTTATTGTTAGCTATGGATTGCTTTTTAAAACTAACTGATTCTAAAAATGCAGTTATATCTTTTTCAAAGGCATCTGTATTGGTAAGTATAAGAATGTTTACCATTTTTTCATAACCGGTAGAGGTTACAAGTAATGCCACTCCTTTTTCCCCTTCGTTTTCAAAACCAGCATAGCCAGTTTGTGCTTCCCAGCCATCCTCTTTGGAGGCAGGCTGCATTTCGGGGGGTGTTGAAACTTTCACCATTTCCTTTACCACTGTTTCCCAGGCAGCATCAAAATTTGCTTTTGAATCTGTGGTGCCTGGAATGGCTTTTAGTAACATAATAATACAGTAACTACCTTTTGCTGCATCTTCTTTGCTAAATTGTACAGCGCTTTCACTCATTTCTTTTTTCCATCCTTTTGGTACTGTGAAATTGGTTATATCAAAGCTTTGTTGTTGTGCTATTGCAGAAAAACTCACTTTAATTAATACGACTAAAAATATTTTTTTCATTTTGATTTCATTAAGACGTTATGAAATTTATTTCTCCGCTTTCCCAAAGCCAGTATTATCTAACCATAGAATTCTTGCACCCTTTATACACGAAAATTGGGCAGTAAATGTTTTTGGTTTTCCATCTATATCTGTAAAATTTACCTGCCAGTTATTAGGTACAGAAAACTTGCCGGTTGATTTTCCGCTCTGGAATTTAATATTCCCAACAAAGCCGCTGGCCACACCCATGCTCCATTTGTAAGTATTGCCTGAGGCAAATTCGAATGATTGGTTAGATCCGTAAGTGTGTGCACCTGCATTTGCTCCTGTATAGGCATTTACATATTGTGTAAGCCCGGAAAAATTATTTGTCCATTTCCCTTTAAGGTCAGACGCTGCTACTGCAAATTTGTTATAGTTAGCCATCTGTTCCATTTTTTCCCAACCGTATGATTCATGTCGGTACACCCCAAACTGTTGTTCGAATGTTTTTTTATCAGGAGTTATGAATTCCATATACCGTCCATTGCCCCCGGAGTAATTCATTTTAAAAAGTACAATATGAACTGTTTTATTAGTTGCTCTTTCCACCATATCTGCTTCTGCAAATTCAATGGCCTGCCAGCCACTGATTGGTTTAAATTCAAAATTGGCTGCACTACTGTAACGGGGAGCGACTAACAGATTCCAGGCATTTTTTAAGCCATTCAATAAAACCGGATTGTACTCATCGGCCTGTTTATTGGGGTAATGAATCAGCACTTTGGTATTTGCTTTTACAACTTCTACCCAATCTTCCTGCACGGTGCTTGTCCAGCCATCATCAAAGTTGGTTGTGTTAAACGCAAAGCCGTCATTTTTTGCATTCAATACTGGCTGTATATTTTTTTCCGGATTGGTTACAGGCTTGTTGTTTGCGGTGGATTGTTTTTTAAAACTGACGGATTCTAAAAATGCCGTCACATCTTTTTCATACATATCAGTATTGGTGAGTATGATGATGTTTACCATTCTTTCATAACCTGTGGATGTAACCAAAAGGACAATACCCTTCTGTCCATCACTTTCAAAAGAAGCGTAACCACTTTGCACTTCCCACCCGTCTTCTTTTGCAGCGGGCTGCATTTCTGGTGCAGCAGAAATTGTTATCATTTCTTTTACGACTGTTTCCCAGGCTACATCAAAGTTGTCTTTTGCGTTAGCACTTGATGGCAGGGCTTTCAATAAGGTTATGATACAGTAGCTGCCTTTCGCAGCATCTTCTTTGCTTAATTGTACAGCATTTTCGCTTGTCTCTTTTTTCCATCCCTTTGGGGCTGTGAAATTGGTTATATCAAAGCTTAGCAGTTGAGAATTTGAAGTGCTGCTTGCCAACACCAGCAGCATAAAAAAATAGTATTTTATTGTTTTCTGAAGCATATAAGTAACATTTATATAACTGCCTTTTTTGAGTAATAAATATGGAGTCTTTTCACCTGTGTTGTTATCCCTGAAAAATGGGATTTTTGGGAAGTTTGTGCAAGTAAAATGTGATATTGAGAAGCAAAGAACCTTACTACCGTCATTTACAGACCCGGTAGGCGCATAGATATTTGAGGAATTATTTTGTTGTTGCAAAAGTACTTACTATACCATCGTAAGATAATTTTCTGACACAATCGTTGCCACCATCAATTATATAAATATTTTGTTTGCTGTCAATTGCCATCGCACAATTCAAAGGGAAATTGAAGAGTGCTGTCAATGCTTTACCATCTTTATAACCTTCTTTGGATCTTCCACCCATATTTACATTATTAGGTTGAATGAAGCTATTGCCAGCAATTGTGTTTACTTTTTTATTGGTAATTTTAATAATTCGGTTTAACCGGCTATCGGAAAAAATAATTTCGCCTTTTTTATTGATGAGGATATCTGTTGGCGACATTAATTCAGCCTTGCTAATATCACCTTGAATATATACAGGATGGAATTCTCTTTTATTGCAAAGGCCGGCCAACGTAATTACTTTTCCATCTGTGGCAAATTTTTTAATGCAGCGTCCACTGCCATCACTGAGGTAAATATTGCCAACAGAGTCAACTCCCATCCCTGCAATCCATTTTGTTTTAAGTTCGGCATGTTCTCTTGTATTGGCCAGCGTAATTACTTTTCCATTGGTATTTATTTTCCGGATAAGATAAAAATCTCCGAGGTTATCTTTATTGCTGTTATCTCTTTCTGCTATATAAATATTTCCCGCAGGATCTGTTTCCATAAACTCAATATCTCTGAACTGTGCAGTTTTTAAATCGCCATCTTTTGCTTTACCCATAAAAGGTACGCCAGCAAAAAGTGAAACTGTTCCATCAGGTGTAAGTTTCCAGATCACTTCATCCTGGTCGGCCATGTAAATATTGTCATTGCTGTCAATTGTCATTGCAACACAGGATGGGTAGGGAGATTTTTTAATGCCTTTTCGGATGTCTTCTGTAATAAAGGAGTTTTTCCCATCGGGTGTTATCCTTATAATCTTTCCACCGTACAAATGCAGAATGACATTGTCTTTACTATCTACTACAATTTGTTTAGGAGAACTTGGAAGTTTTATGACAGGCGACTGTGAAAATAATTGTAACAAAGAAAGACAGCCTGCAAATAGGAGAAGTAGTTGTTTCATATTTGTGGTTTATTTTTTATCAGAGAAAAAATAAATGATTATTTGATCGGGATAATATATTCATGGCGAACTGATCTTTGATAGTAACGAAGGCTGATAGCAGGTGTGTAGCCTTACATCAAAAATTATAATCCTTTATTAAAGAAAATAACACCCTGCACAGAAGCTTCTGCAATACCACCTCCGCCTGCACCAACTGTACCTCTTGCACCCCATCCGCATTTTGAATCGTAGATGAGTTCAAATTTCTCACTAAGTTTTATAGGGCTATCTTTTCCAAACAAGCCTGCATCCATGCCTACGCCAACTGAAAATTCATAACTGCCGTCGGTATTAAATTCAGCTCCACCTGATAACATACCTGCTTCTACACCAACCGATACACCTGTAGAAACTTCTTTCGGGCTGGCTAATTTGGTATCTGATTGCTTGTTCAGTTTCCCATCGGTTCCTTTGGTATAAGTAGTAGAATTGTCAATGAAAATATAGTCTTTTGAACTAATGGCTATTTTGGTTTTGATTGATTCTGTAGCAGGACATTTTTCTGGTGCTGCTGGTTCAAAGGTTGTGCAGACGGGTGTAATGGTTTCATTTGTTTTTATAATAAGTCCGGTGTAATGAACCTTCTTGATCAGTTTATCATTTAGAGCAAGTGATTGGTCTATATAAATGAAAGGTTCTTTTTTATCACTCATCGATAGCTGCAAATGAAATGGTCCTTTCATAGCCGCCCCTGCTGCATCGGGTGGGAGAGGGCTCCAGGGAGTTATTTTTTGCCATTCATTTACATTCCTTAAATCTAATTTTTCAGAAGGTAGCCCATGTATTTCTACACGGCCATCATCGCTAACCGTGCCAGTAAAATTCCATGTTCTTGTTTGAAAGCCATCTTTGATGTAGGTAGAAAAACCATTGTAGCTGTAAGCAGAAGGCATCATCCCTGCCACAGCATTTGCTGCGTTACCCTGGTACACATACATAATTTCACCGCTGCCTGTTATATTTCCAGAGGCAGAAATTTGCATGGAGAATTTTTTTACACATGCCAGTGTTTGTAGGTTGATGATAGTAGTTGCCATTCCTGCTCCAAATTTTGTATTAGCATCCGTTGCATTTTCGCCACTGCGTGCCGATATATTTTTTGCCTGGTAACTTCCTTGCCAATCTGCAACTTTGTAACCAGTGGGTGGTTTTTTTGCTGCCGTGGGTTTAGCTGTGTTTTTAGATGTAGTATTTGCATTGTTACTTTTTGTTGGAGTTGTATTATTCGCATTGCTATTATTGGCCTGAGCTTCACGGCCATTACCAGCATAACCTAAACTCCAGGCTTTGGCAGCAAGATTTTCAGCTTCTTTTTTATTGCTTCTTTCTTCAGCAATTTTTGCTGCTGTGTAACAATACAATCCGTTATCAGGTGCTAATTGCATTGCTTTTTGAATGGCTTCTTCAGCTTCTTTTATATTACCCAGCTTAAAATAGATATAAGCCTGGTTAGCCCAGGGAGAAGCAAGATTCGGAAAGCTTTTTGTAAGTTCTTCTGTTAACACTTTTGCATCATAGATTCTGCCTAGCTCAATTAGCAGATTAGAAAAATTGTTCAGGTAAAGTCCATTGGTTTCTTGTAATTGAGATGCTTTTGCAAATCCATACAATGATTCCCATTTAAGGTTTCTGAAATAATATAATACAGCCTGCACATAATAAGCTTCTGCTAAGCCACCTTTTAAAGTTCCAGCACCTTTGCTGGCCCTGCTGTCTAATTCTTTATACAGTTTTGCTTTTGTTATGGAGCCAGCCAGTGCATTATCAATAACTTGTTTTTTAGTACTTGTATTAGGAGAAACAATTGCTGTACTTAACCAGGTAGAACTTCCTGCAATATTGTTAAGCATTTTGAATGGGAGAGTGAGGGTGCTATTTTGAAAAGTGAAATTCCCGGTTTTTTTTCCCTGCTCCATTGTTTTAAAGGAAATGGTGATTTTGTTTCCGCTTATTTGATAGGTTCCTTCATCAGTAACAATATTGCCAGGTTGTTCAGCTTTTAATTTGAATGTATTGTCGAGAAATTGCAAAGTGATGATAGCTTTTGCATTTGCTTCTTTACCGTCGCTGTCGGCCACAAATCGATACTTGCCTTTGATGGATTGACTTTTTATTTCTGTATGACTTGTACAAACAATAATGGCCAGCAGGAAAAAAATATTTTTCATATAGATGAGTTGATGATAGGTCTTCTTATTGTTTGGTAATTTTAAAATTACTTATGTAGTATTTCTCCAGGTCGCTATCGCTGCTAATGTGTATAAACTTTAATAAATTAAAAGAAGTAGTTGCCGGAATAGCTTTGGGAATTTCAACAATTTTATTCTCACCCATAAATAATTCCAGCAGCTCTCCTTTTCGTTTTAATGTAATTTTTACAGTATTCAATTCTTTGTCGTTCGAAAATCCAGTTGCCTCAAAGTAGGGTTTTACATTTGTAAAATAGCCGCCAGCAAATTTGCCTTCAATTGAAATTTCTCCGGGTCTGCCCCAATAACCGGCTTTTATTCTCAGCTTTACGGCAGGTGATACCATTTGGTCGTAGGTTGATTTTGTTCCCAGGTACAATTCGAAAGCTTTCGCTCCCCAGGGAATATCTTTTGCTGCTGCAACATCAAACGTTAACTCAAAATTTTGTGGTAAGGGATACTGTATATTTTTAGGCGATACATCCCCTCCCTGAAGTTCTAACCATTTATTAATACTACCAGCTATTTGTTTTATTTCAGCTTTTTTCCCATTACGTAAACTACTATTCCAGTTGTTAACGGGTTTGTCGATAGCATTAGCTGAAAAGTCGTCAAAATAAAAAACGTTCTTGTCAGTTGCGGCAGCTTTTGCTTTGCTGGAAGGTTCTTCTATTACGATTGGCTCATTGGAGGAGGGTGAACGAAGTGGCTGATATGGACCTGTTGGTTTAGTGGCACCAAAGAAATAATTATAAACGTAGGAAAAATTAAAATTATTGAGAATACTCTCCATCATGTGTACATTGAAAGCACTGTTTTTCATGCCCAATGTCCAACGGATTACGATCCATTGTGGTTGATCAGTTTTGCAACCTTCCCAGGCAGCTTTGCTTACTTTTTGAATCGGAAATTTGGTGACGCCTTCTTCGGTATCAAAAAAATCTCTATTGCCGGGTCTTGCATTTACAAAATCTATAAAACTAATTTGTCCATAGGGATAACGTAAGGTGGCAATTTCATTTAATTGGGGTCTATATTTTTCTTTCATTCGGGCAAGATTTTGTCTTGCCGTTGCCAGGTTTTCTGCAGTATAGTTTCCAACTTTTTGCCAAACGGGTAATTGAACTTCTGCCCGGTCAAAAAACTCACCGATGGTCACATTTTCGAAGGGGAGCTTTCCTGTTTTGGTCATTATGACAATATAGTGCGGATTGTCGTTAATTATTTTAGGCGGAATATAGAAACGGGTATAAGGCTGAATATTCTTGTGGGTGCTGAATCCTAAAAGATCGTAGTCTGACTGATGCGAACCAAAACCCATTTCTGCGCCACTATAATAATAGGGCATTACAAAGTAGTATTGATCCGGGGAAGAAATAAATGATACAGGTGCGCTGATGTATTGTATTTGATTGGCCTCTATATACCAGTACTCTGCAAGATTATTTTGCGGAACAAACTTACCTGCTGCATCTTTCTTTAAAAACATGTATACTCTGGAGTAGGCTCCATACAAATGCGGAAGTGCTGTTAAATGCTGGCTTACAGCATTCCCATAGCTTCCCATAGTACCACTGATTTTTGGCATCGCATTCTGGTAATAGCCAGCATCGCCGAGGCAACCTTTTGGCAGGTACGATTGCTGCATCCATTCTACAAATTGTTGTGTATATCCAATTTGTTTGGCACTATATATTCTATTGCCCAGTGTTTTCCCTTTTGGAGCAGCAGTTTGTTTATAGGTTTTCATCCAGCCAATATCTATATCAGCGATGCTTTCGAGTTTATAGCCAATTCGATCGACGTATTCGGGCTGTGCCAGCACCTGTATGTTCGCTATCAGCAATAGCAGAAGGATATTTTTTTTCATTCTAAAATTTTAAAAACCAATTTTACCTTTCACTTTATTGAGTAATGATTTTTTCGGTTTAGTTGAATCAGTTTTTGTCTGGTTGGTAGTTGAAGTTACTGATTCGTTAGTTTTATTTGTAGGTGCACTGGTTGATTTTACTGATTCAGTTGTAGCTGGCTTAGTAGTACTATTGTTAGGAATTGCACCGGATGTGCTCTCTGTCATTTTTGTTTTGGTGGTTGAAATAATTTCACCTTTCAGCCATTCTTTCACAAAAGCAGTAACCACATCATTTACTTCCTTACCTGCCCGATAAATCGCCTTCCATTTATTGCTTTTCTTTTCGAAGGCCGGGTTGATAAATTTTTTGATCTTGTATTTATCAGGAGCTGTTAAGGCTGCATTGAAATCAACCGTAGCTGAAAGTTGAAGATATTCCTGTAATCTTTTCTTCACTAACACAGCAGGATCCAATGGATATTTTTTCTCCCAATTAACCTTGCCCGGAAAAGGTTTTTTTGCCGCTTCCAATATCGTGTTGATCTGTTTTTGGGTTTCATCTAATTTTTGTTGCTGTTCGGCAACGTACTTCGTATCTGTTTTGTAATTATTGATATTTTTCTCAAATACAATTTTATCAGATTTCAAGCTTGACAGGGTAGGAGCATAATTTATTCGGGGCATGGCATTTTCCCGTTGTTTATTGTACTCTATCAGGAACTCTTCGCTATTCACATACTTTTTTATATAATCACATAGATCTTTTGCAGCAGCGATTTTATCGCCTGAAATAATGGTAGAAAGCTTGAGAGCAGGTACATAGGGTAATCTGAAGTTTGATTCTTCATCACCTACGATCCTGGAATTATCATTATCATCCATTGGTCCGGATGAAAATCTGCCTACGATATTACTGACAATATTTCCTTGTACAAATTTTTGATCCATACCCAGGCGTTCAATAATGTCATTCACAACTTTGATGGCTGTTGCAGTAAGTGCAATAAAAACAGCTGTAATAATTAGTATTCTCTTTTTCATATGTAGGTTTTATTAGTTGAATAATCCTTGTTTTGGTGTGAATGTGCCCGGTGATTGTAGCCCGCCACTAATAGAAGGCTGTAGGCCATTTAGCTGTATGTCTTTTAATATAGCCGGCGTTGCTTCCATCTCATCCACAGCCTTCATAATCTTGTCGAATTTATCTTTCATGAATTTTTTTTCATCCATGGCATCCATTTCCTTCATGATCTTTTCTATTTCTTTTCTTGATTGTTGCAGGTCTTCATAGCGGTCCATTTTTTGTGTTTCCTGCCACATTTTTTCAATTTGCTTTTTTTGTAGTTCTTTCTTCTGGGCATCAGCTTCTTTCTGTTCAATTTCTGCTTCTAGTTTTTTTATTTGTTCAATCACATTCTCGTATGCTTCCAGCTCTTTTACACTTTTCATCATCCAGTCAAGCTGGTCTTTTAGATTTTGTTTTGGAGTTTTTACATTCTTGCAATCTGCTGTCAGCATTTTATTCAATAGATCTTTTGCCAGTTTACTTTTTCTAAGGTCAGGCAACGGAACCAATTTATCCAGCGGAATAGTAGGGAGGGGCGTCAGATCCCAGTCTTTTTCAATTTTTGATAATGGTACCAGTTCCTCCTCAATGTTGTTAATTCCTCCCGGGGAAATACTGCCATTAGCAGTTTTTATGAATGGAGCTATACCAGGTTGTGCAATCATATTTCCGGAACCAAATCCAATAGATGCATTGGGCACAGGTTGGTCGGTTTTTTTTATACCATACTTGTTGATATTGAAATCTTTTCCGGCCGCTACTAATTGTTGCCAGTCTGCACCAGCCGGAATACTTACTACAGCCGGGCAACTGAAGTTGGGAATTTCCGGAACATCAAATTTTTTCATTACATCAGCCGTTTTTGGATTGCAGTGTTCTCCTAAAGTTTCCATTGACTCTACAATAGAACCATAGGTAGCTGCTAAATGTGCCGTAAAACCTAAGTCCTGAATAAGAATTACGTTTTTGGTATTTCCTGCTACGTACCAGTTCCAGGTTACATAAGCATTCAGCCATTGTCTGTATTCTTCAGTTTTTTTGAGTAAATATTCTCTGAAGCGGGGATTCACTTTTTGCATATACTCATTTTCAATAGCATCTAAATTTGCTTTGAATTGTTCGCAACGGGTGCCTTTGCTATCAGCAATCTGTTTATATATTTTACTGATTGCAGCTTGTCGTTCTGTATTAAGTTTGCTTTTCCAAAATGTGAGTTTTTTGATCTCTTCCGCATGATCAAGACTCCATTTTGCCTGATAACTGCCCAATACTCCTAAAACAATTACTGCTGGCTTACTCATAAAACTTAGCCCTTTCATTGTTTCTGTTGCCATTTCTTTTATAAAAGCATCTTCGCCTTTGTTAAACGTATTGTCAAGGTCTCTACTAAGTTCTTCATTGAGAGTTTCAATTTTTTCGGTTAGGCTGGTCACCATTATTTCATATCCTTTTTTAATCGCATAGTCTTCATTATGGTTTTTTACATTATTAGATAAAGCAGGAGGCATCGGCATCCAATCTTTTGGGAAATATTCGTAAATGGCAATACTCTTTTTAATTTTTTCAAAGTCAAGGCTGGTGGGTGAATAATTTTTGTCGTGATTTTTCAGTAGCTGTTCTGAAAATGGGTTTAAAGAATTTTCTAAAGCTTCCGTATATTTTTCGCCAGCTTTTACGGGGTCGCCTTTTAGTTCTTCCAGCAAGCCTCCGCATAATTTTGCTTCCGGATGTTTTGGGTTTACCCGGTAGGCAATATCGAAGTAGCGTTTAGCACTATCGGTTTCACCAAGTCCTAACCATGCTTGTCCAAGATTATTTAGTACAGAGCTGTTGTATGGAAGTTCATTCTTCAGTTTTCTTAAAAGTGGAATTGATTGTTCAGGATAACCCAACTGAGTAAGCAGCGAGGCCATATTGTTTTGCCAGTTGAGATTCGCCGGATCAGCTTGAACGGCCTTTATGCTTAATGCCAATGCAGCATAGGGATGCCCCTGCAAAAGAGCAAGTATCGAAGCATTGCCAATATCACTTGCTTTTGGCGTTTGTGCAACTATTTTTTTTACCAATGCCATTTCTGTTGCATCAGCTTTGGGGAGCATTTTATTGTATAGGGTTGATGCATAAGCACCCACTTCAGGCTTTGTCAATGTTTTTTTAGACATGGCCGCAATCTTTGCCGGGTCATTATTAGGAACTAGTTGTTGATTACTCGTAAACTCCGGATAGTCGGCAAGGGTCGCATTGTGTTCTTGTAAAGCAGGCATAACTCCCTTCATCATTTTTTTCATTTCAGCCTGCTCTTCTTTACTCATGCCTTCGGCCTTCATCGCATCTTCCAACATTTTATTCATGTCGGTTTGTGATGGTTGTTTTGGTTTTGGTTTGGGTTGTGCTTTTGCAAGGAACAGTAACAAACAGCTTAAGAATGTAAAAAGTATCCTTTTCATAAATAGTAGTTGATATTGTAAATATGAATTGAATCATCGTTACTTTCTATCCCTTAAAAACAGGATATTTTATCAAATGGAAAAAATCATGGAAAAAGGGGAGCAGGTCTTTTAAAGTAGTTTGTTTATTTGTAAAGCCAGGCTAATGATTTATCTTACTACAATGAGAAAAGTAATTATTATACTTATTACTATCAGTTATGGATTTACAGCGGGTGCACAGCGCACCGGCCCGGCCAGGATATTGGATAGCTTGTTAAAAGTGCTGTCAGTCTCGAAAGAGGACACAAGTAAGGCAATGGTCCTTCTTACCCTGGCAAGCCTGTATGAAACTAATAACCAGGACTCGGCGGAATACTACCTCCAAAAAGGAAAAACCTTGTCAGAGGCATTAAAATTCGATAAGGGTATTTATTACTATTATCAACAAGGAACTGTTCTTTCTTATACTAAAGGGAATTATACAAAAGCACTGGAAGAGTCGAATAAAGGACTTGAAATGGCCAGGAAACTGAAAGACAGTTCAAAGGTAATAACGATGCTGAATAATCTTGGTATTATAAGTGCATACCTGGGAAATTATCAAGAGCAATTAGACTATGCACTAAAGGTTAAGGATGCAGTGGAATCCGTCAAGGATTCTTCGATGTTGTCCGGTGCTTATCATAACCTGGCTAACTGTTATCATAACTTAGGTCAATATAAGAAGGCGGTAGAAGCAGCAGGTTATTCTGTATATGTAAATAGCCTTTTTAGTGAGAAAAGCATGTATATAAACCGGGCTTATGCCACCCTGGCCCAAGCTTATGATGGTCTCCGTATGGGAGACAGTGCTTTACATTTTTATACGATTGCCATAAAGGAATCTGTCCGGCTGAATGATAAATATGCAGAGGGAACCATCTACGGCTACATGTGCAATTTATATGCCGTGATGAACCGTTTTGGTGATATGCTGAAAGCTGCAGAAAAGTCATTGTCCTTGTCGAAAGAATTGCAGAGCAGGCAGATGATGGCCAGTTCGCTTTATAATACAGCATATGCACAGTTTCTTAATAACAATAATAAAGAAGCTTATAAAAGTATTAAGGAAGCATTATCCATTGCTATTGCTGACAGTTTGCGTGATGAACTTAAAAGTTGCTATACGGTGCTTTCTTATATTGCTGCCAGGGATGGAGACTATATTACATCCGTTTCTGCAAAGCAGAAGGCAGACTCTATTGCAGAAGCTTCTTTAAACGAAAAAGTATTAAAAAGTACAGCCGATCTTGAAAAAAAATATGAAACAGAGAAAAAGGATAACCAGATAAAATTGCAGAAGGCTGAAATAAAGCGGAAGAGTACGTTGAACTATATCCTTATAGGAGGAGCTGTTGCATTATTGATGGTTTCCTTTTTATCATATAGAAACTACCGGCAAAAACAAAAATTGCAGCAACAACGAATTTACGAACTGGAAACAGAAAAAAAGCTGGCTGCTACAGAAGCAGTACTAAAGGGTGAAGAGCAGGAACGAACCCGCCTGGCAAAAGACCTGCATGATGGATTAGGAGGAATGTTGTCAGGCATTAAATACTCATTTCAGACTATGAAAGGAAACCTTATCATGACACCGGAAAACCAGCAGGCATTTGAACGAAGCATGGATATGCTGGACAGTTCCATCCAGGAGATGCGCCGGGTGGCACATAATATGATGCCGGAAGCATTGGTAAAATTTGGATTAGATACGGCATTGAAGGATTTTTGTAATGACATTAACCAGTCCGGCGCATTACAGATTAACTATCAATCAATAGGATTAGAAAATGAGCAGGTTGAACAAACAACAGCAATAACTATTTACAGGATAGTGCAGGAACTAATAAATAATACAATGAAACATGCTGGAGCAAAAACGGCAATTGTACAAGTGACTAAAGAAAATAATAATATTAATATTACGGTGGAGGATGATGGGAAAGGATTTGATACTGCAATTCTGCAAAGAGCCCACGGAATTGGGTGGAGCAATATTCAAAGCAGGATTGAATATTTAAAAGGTACTTTAGATGTGCAATCCGAACCGGGAAAAGGAACATCAGTTCATATCGAACTAACTGCATAAATGACAACCCAAGTTTTTATAGTTGATGACCACTACATGGTAATTGAAGGCATTCGGTCATTGCTGCAACTGGAAAAAAGTGTTGATTGGGTGGGTCATGCAACAAATGCAGCATCTTGTCTTGCCTTTTTAAGGCAGCAATTGCCTGATGTGATTTTGATGGATATTAACCTGCCTGATAAAAGCGGTATTGACCTTTGCAAAGAGGTTAAGCAATTGCATCCATCTGTTTTTGTGGTGGGTCTCAGCACTTTTAATCAGCAAAGCTTCATTGCTAAAATGATGGAGAATGGTGCTTCTGGTTATGTACTCAAAAATGCAACCAAAGAAGAATTGCTGGAAGCAATTGAAGCGGCAGCAAAAGGGAAAACTTACCTCAGTGACGAGGCTGCACAAACATTGCGAAAAAATACTGATGCAGATGTGCCGGTATTAACAAGGCGTGAAAAAGAAGTATTGATATTTATTGCAGAGGGGCTTACAAACAATGAAATAGCAGAAAAATTATTTATAAGCCCTGCAACTATTGATACGCATCGAAAAAACCTACTCACCAAATTTGATGCAAAAAACACTGCTTCATTAGTAAAAATGGCGATGCAGCTTCAGTTGATCTGACTATTCAAAATCATCGTACAACAAATATTTTTTTCTGATTTTTTTAAATTCACTCAATTTAGGTTCCCAGCTTTTTCGTATGCCTTCTTCATTGCCACCCGCAAGCAAGTATTCCCAAATAGCATTATCACCATACAATTTCATAAAAAATGATTGTTCCATATTTCCTGATTTAGGTGCCAGGAAAAATGTTTCTTTCTTTGGAAATTGTTTGTAAGCCTCCAATAGCCATTTCATTTGTACTTTGTTATCTACCTTTTCCAGTACTTGTTCTGGCGAACCACTTAGATCCCAACCATAGCAAACCTGTCCGTATAGTTTTGAGCTTTTTGCCCCTGCTGTTGGATTTGGAGTAAATGAATAAAGGCTTTTTGGTAATAACGGATGACCAAAGACCTGGAAGGGTTTATCAGTTCCCCGTCCTTCACTTAACACAGTGCCCTCAAATAAACAAGTAGATGGATATAAATAAATGGATTGCATGTTTGGGAGATTCGGAGAAGGCTTAACTGGTAAAACATATTTTGATTTATGGTCGTAGCCTTTACATTTTATTACTTGAAAATGAAACGGTGTGTCAACAGAATTTTGTGCAGTTCTATAATATGCAAATTTTGCATTTGCTTTTTCACTTAGCCAACCTTCTCCTGCAATCATCATGGCATATTCGGCAATCGTCATTCCATACACAATAGGAACGGGCTGCATGCCAACAAAGGATTTATATTTTTTATCCAATACGGGTCCCTCTACATAAAAGCCATTAGGATTAGGCCGGTCCAATATCATCAATGGTTTACCCAATTCAAATGCAGCTTCCATAAATTCTTCCAGGGAAGAAATATAAGTATAGAAACGAACACCCACATCCTGTATATCGAAAAGGAGAAGATCAACTCCTTTTACATCTTCTGCAGAAGGTCTTCTTTTACTGCCGTATAAAGACACCACAGGGATGCCGGTTTTCTCATCCGTATAATTCCCTATTTTTTCACCTGCATCGGCAGTTCCTCTAAAGCCATGTTCCGGTCCAAATATTACTTTAATATCAACGCCAAGCTTTCTTAAAGTATCAACCAGGTGGGTGTTGCCAACCACAGAAGTTTGATTGGCAAAAATGCCTACGGTTCTGCCTTTTATTAATGGTAAATAAACATCTATTCTATCTGCACCAGTTTGAATGGGGGTGTTTTGAGCTGTTGCATTTATTGCAATAAACAGAATGGGCAAGAGTGCTTTTAAAAACTTCATACGAATGATTTATTGAGGATTAAAGTACAGAAAATAATAACTCAGACAGTGCAAAATATTTAAAGGGTTGCATTGGGCTTTTTGCCCTACCTTGCAAGCCATTTTTAAATTATTCAATTAATAAAAATAATACAATGGCACAGGTAAAAAGTGGCGACACAATAAAAGTTCATTATCATGGAAAGTTAACCAATGGCGAAACCTTTGATTCTTCAGCTGGTCGTGAGCCACTGGAATTTGAAGTAGGCAGCGGTATGGTTATCCCAGGCTTTGATGAAGGTGTAACTGGGATGTCCGTTGGTGAAAAGAAAACAGTCAACATTCCTTTTGCGGAAGCTTACGGCCCTAAAAACCCGGAAATGATAATTGAAATGCCGAAAGATCGTTTCCCAAAGGATATGGAAATTGAAGTAGGACTGCCATTAGGCATGAGCGACCAGAATGGCCAGCAGTTCCAGGTTACTATCGTTGAAATAAAAGAAGAAGTTGTAATGCTAGACGCTAATCATCCGTTAGCAGGACAAGATCTTATTTTTGATTTGGAACTGGTAGAGATAGTAGGCGGCTCGCCACTTATCATCATGCCTTAATCGTTTATAATTTATAGTAGGTGGTTTGTAGTTTCAGTTACTGCAAACCACTTTCTTTTTAGTATATTACATGCCCCAAAAGGAAAAATATGTTTGAGAATTACCAATACACAGCAGCAGAAAGATTTTTACGTTATGTACAAGTAGATACACAAAGCGATCCGCAATCTTCTACTTATCCCACTACAGAAAAGCAAAAAGATTTGGGAAAAATATTGGCCGAAGAATTAAAACAACTTGGACTAGCCGATGCACACATGGACGAGTGGGGTTATGTATATGCAACCATTCCATCCAATACAGAAAAAAAAGTTCCGGTTATTTGTTTTTGTGCCCACATGGATACGGCGCCTGATTGTAGTGGTACGAATGTGAAACCAATCTTGCATCAAAATTACCAGGGACAAGATATTGTATTGCCGGATGATACTACACAAGTATTGAGGATGAGTGAGTATCCTTATTTAAAAACACAGATTGGTAATGATATCATTACCGCATCTGGAAATACATTATTGGGTTCTGATGATAAAGCAGGCGTTGCAGAAATAATGGATCTTGCTAATTTTCTAACAACAAATAAGAACGTAAAACATGGTGAAATAAAAATTCTTTTTACTCCCGATGAAGAGGTAGGAAAAGGAACTGCTAAAGTCGATATGAAAAAGCTGGCAGCTGATTTTGGTTATACATTAGATAGTGGAGATGCCGGTGCATTGGAAGATGAGACATTTAGTGCCGATGGAGTGCAGGTTGTTATTCATGGTGTTATTTCACATCCCGGTTATGCAAAAGATAAAATGATCAACGCTATGAAGATCGCCGGTGAAATATTAGCAGCGTTACCAAAAGATAGATTGTCCCCAGAATCAACTGATGGCAAAAGAGGGTTCATTCACCCGGTGCGTTTGGAAGGTATTGCAGAAAAATGTACTATTGATTTTATCATCCGGGATTTTGAAACGGACGGGTTAGTAAAAAAAGAAGATTACCTGCGCACACAAATAGAGGAAAGAATGCGAACATATCCGAGAGCATCTTTCGAATTTCATGTTACGGAGCAATATAGAAACATGAAAGAAGTACTGGATCTTCATCCGCATGTGGTTGAGTATGCAAAAGAAGCTATCATAAGAACCGGGTTGCAACCAAAAATGGAAAGCATTCGTGGTGGTACGGATGGAAGCCGCTTGTCATTTATGGGATTGCCTTGCCCTAATTTATTTGCAGGTGAGCAAGCTATTCATTCTAAACTAGAACATATTAGTGTGCAGGATATGAATAAAGCGGTACAAATGTTGGTGCATTTAGTGCAGGTGTGGGAAGAGAAAAGTTAATCGTACATTACATTATAAATTTAAAATTATGGACTTCGCAAAATTGTTAACTGAGTATTGGTGGGCATTAGTTTTAGCCGTTATTTTTTTTAGTTCACTTTTCACTATCAACCAGGGTTATATCGGTGTAATTACCATGTTCGGTAAATATCGCAGAATTGTGCGTCCGGGATTAAATATTAAAATACCGCTGCTTGAAACAGTGGCAAAAAGAGTGTCTATACAAAACCGGTCGGTAGAACTGGAATTCCAGGCCGTAACATTAGACCAGGCGAATGTATATTTTAAAAGCATGTTGCTGTACTCTGTACAGAATGCCGATGAAGAGACAATTAAAAAAGTAGCCTTTAAATTTATTGCAGATAGGGACCTGATGCAAGCATTGATAAAAACGATCGAAGGTAATATCCGATCTTTTGTGGCTACCAAAAGGCAGGCAGAAGTATTAGGACTTCGTCGTGAAATAGTTCAATATGTAAAAGTAGAAGTAGATATTTCGTTAGAAGAGTGGGGTTATCACTTACAGGATCTCCAAATCAATGATATTACTTTTGATAAGGTGATTCTTGATTCGATGAGCAAAGTGGTAGCATCGAACAACTTGAAAGCTGCTGCTGAAAATGAAGGTCAGGCATTGCTGATCACTAAAACAAAATCTGCCGAAGCCGATGGTAATGCTACTAAGATCGCTGCCGAAGCAGAAAAAGAAGCAGCCCGTCTTCGTGGACAGGGTGTGGCATTATTCCGTAAGGAAGTAGCAGCCGGTATGTCGGAAGCAGCTGAACAAATGAAGCAAGCGAACCTTGATACCAATGTGATATTATTCAGCATGTGGACAGAAGCCATTAAAAACTTTGCAGAATATGGCAAAGGCAACGTAATATTCCTTGATGGAAGCCCCGATGGTATGGAAGGCACCATGAAACAGATACAGGCATTGATGGTGAAACAAGCCGGTACTAGTAGTAGTAAGTAAATAAGCCAGGAAACTGGCCTGTCTGAAAGTCCGAAAGTTGATTCATGTGAAATGAATACTCTTTCGGACTTTTACTTTTCTTGTAAATAGGAAAATCGTCTTTCGGACTTTCGGTCTTCCAGACTTTCCGTCTTTCCTTGTTAAATAACTCAAAAACTTGATTACCTTATACAACGTGGCATTATTTTTCTCGTTCAATGAAACGTTATTAAGAGATGTTGAAAAAGGCTAAAAACAAATTATCTGGCAACACCTACTTTTACACCTAAAGAACAAATAATCATGATTGACCTTCTACAGATTACAGACAGTCTAACACAAGCAGTAAAAAAAGTAGCCGGCGATAGAAACGGCGATGGGTATTTAGGATTTGGCGAATTAATAATGACCGGTGGCTGGATTATGATTCCACTGGGTATAATGCTGGTAGCAGCCGTCTATGTTTTTTCCGAACGTAGTATTGCCATTCGCAACGCCTCTAAAATTGACGACAACTTCATGAACATTATCCGTGATAACATCGTTAGCGGTAATGTAGCAGCGGCCCGCAGCTTTGCAAAAAATACCAATAACCCGGTGGCCCGCATTATTGATAAAGGTATACAGCGTATCGGCAAACCTTTGGATGGTATTGAAAACAGTATGGATAATGTAGGTACCCTGGAAATGTACAAACTGGAAAAGAATATGGGAGTGCTTTCTGTTATTTCAAAAGCAGCACCTATCTTCGGATTTGTAGGTACATTAATGGGATTGATGCAGATGTTCTCTGGTATCACTACCTCTAATGAATTTGAAGTAAGCACTATCTCTGGTGGTATCTATACAAAACTTATCACTTCTATTACGGGCCTTGTAATTGGTTTATTTGCTTACCTGGCACATAGCTATTTGGATACACAGATTGATAAGACCTCCAATAAAATGGAAGCTGCCTCTTCGGATTTCCTCGATATTTTACAAGAACCTACCCGCTAAACTACCATCTACATGAAGTTCAGAAAAAAACACAAAAAGGAATCGTCAGAGGTTTTTACCGACTCGCTGAATGATATTCTATTCATATTGCTGATGTTCTTTTTGATTGTAGCTACGCTGGCAAACCCAAATGTGGTTAAAGTGGGTCTTCCAAAAGGATCTAAGGATACGAAGGCCAAACAAAACATTATGGTGTCAATTGATAAAGACCAACAGTTTTTTATTGGAACCACCAAAATTGAATCCAGTAAGTTTGATTCGATGCTGGCTCTTGAAATAAGAAAATACAAAGCTTTTGTTGATACGCCTACTGTTGTAATTAATGCAGATACGGCTGCTTATTATGGTGAAGTATATCGCATCATGCGACTGGCAAAGAAAGACACAGCGAAAGTGGTGGCGAGAATTGAATAAATAATTGACATGAAAAACAACTATACCAGACCGGATTTAATCATCCGGTCTTTTTGTTGCATATCTTTTTTTAATTCAGTCGTATATCCATTTGCTGTAAGCAATTCAACAACTGCTTTTCCAAGGTCTTCATGAATTTCTAAAAAGATATTTCCATATTTTTTTAAATGGTCTTTGCCAAAATCAGCAATCGCTGCATAAAAAATCAAAGCATCATTATCGGGAACAAACAATGCTGTTGCTGGTTCATAGTTCAGCACATTGGGATTCATTTGTGCTTTATCTTTTTCAGGAATGTAAGGAGGGTTACTTACAATAATATCAAACATTGGAAGTTTGTCCCGTTCTGCTTTATTTAAAAAATCCAGTTCACTAAAATTTACGATTGTGTTTGCTGAAGCAGCATTTTTCTTCGCTACTTCAATGGCTCCCTTGCTTATATCGCAACTCCATACTTCAGCTGCCGGTAATTTTCTTTTTAGCGAAATAGGAATACAGCCGCTGCCGGTGCCAATTTCTAATATTTTTATTTCTTTTTTCCTTTCTTTATACTCATTCACTATCCATTCTACCAGTTCTTCTGTTTCTGGTCGTGGAATCAGTACATTCTTATCTACGTAAAATTTTATTCCGCAAAACCATGATTCGTTTAATACATATTGTACCGGTTCATGTTGCAGCAACCTTTCCGTATACTCTTTGATTAATGTTTCTTCTTTTTGACTTAGTGGTTCATTTTTATAAAGCATTCGCTCCGTTTTCATGGAGCCGGTAACTTTTTCCATAACCCAATCAGTAATTTGAGAAGCTTCACTATCAGCATAAATAGTCCGTAGTTGGTTTAAGTGGTAATAAGTGGCTTCCTGTACTGTCATGCGACAAACTTACAACGGGAATGGTGAATTGTGAGTAGTCAATTATCAATAACACTGAGTTCTTCACCTAAAAATATTCACTTTAAGAATGAACTATATTTGCCCACTAAATTCACTATTCAATATTGAATATTCACCATACATACATGCAGCGATGCCTTGAACTGGCCGCAAAAGGTACCGGCAATGTAGCTCCCAATCCGATGGTAGGTGCTGTGCTGGTGTATGATGGCCATATAATTGGTGAAGGTTGGCACCAACAATATGGCGAAGCTCATGCTGAAGTGAATTGTATTAATTCGGTGAGTGATGAAAATAAAAGACTAATTACTTCTTCTACGTTGTATGTTTCGTTGGAACCCTGTGCTCATTTTGGAAAAACTCCGCCTTGTGCAGATTTGATAATTCAGCACAAAATTCCAAAAGTTGTTATTGGCTGCCGTGACCCTTTTATAGAAGTCAACGGTAAAGGAATTGAAAAATTGCAATCAGCAGGAATAGAGGTTGAATCAGGAGTAATGGAAGAAGAATGTAAGGTATTGAATAAACGCTTCTTTACCTTTCATACACAACAGCGACCATATATTATTTTGAAATGGGCGGAGACGGCGGATGGGAAGATAGCCCCCCCACCCCCCGAAGGGGGGATTTTGAACTCCGATAATTCAAATCGACTTTTGATCAGTAATGAATACTCCAACCGAATCGTTCACCAATGGCGCAGCGAAGAAGCTGCTATTTTGGTTGGAACAAACACAGCGTTGTTGGATGATCCGGCATTGACAACAAGATCATGGCCGGGAAAATCGCCGATACGATTGGTGCTGGATATGAATTTGCGATTACCCAACTCATTGAAGATTTTTAATGGAGAAGTAAGAACCATTGTTTTTAATATGGTGAAGCAAGATGAAAATGAAAACCTGCTTTATTATAAATTAGAAACAGATCGCAATGTTATTGCTCAATTAATGGATGCTTTGTACCAATTGAAGATTCAAAGTGTGTTGGTTGAAGGTGGAGCGAAACTCTTACAATCTTTTATTGATTCGGGTTTGTGGGATGAAGCAAGAGTAATTAAGAATGAAGAATTAATAATTAATAATGGTCTTAATTCACCGATTCTTTCAGTTGCAAATAAAGTCTCAGAACAAAAGATTTTGAGAGATAAAATAGAAATCTATAATCCGAAACACTCCTGACTCCCGACTAATGACTAACGACTCCAGACTAACAACAGACTCTCACTATTATACTATCGACACTCCATCCGTTGCAGAATTTAAAGACCGGGGCAGCCGTTTTATTGCTTATGCCTATCCAATAGTTGATGTTGCTGACTTTAAAGAAAAATTATCTGCATTAAAGAAAGAGCATCCTAAAGCAGTGCATCATTGTTTTGCTTACCGGTTAGGGTTGGATGGAACGAACTTTCGGGTGAGTGATGATGGCGAACCTTCTGGTACAGCAGGCCGGCCAATACTGGGGCAAATAGACAGTAAACAAATTACCAATGTGCTGGTGGTAGTGGTTCGCTATTTTGGCGGCACTTTATTAGGTGTGCCGGGATTAATTACTGCCTACAAAACAGCTACAGCCTTTGCCTTACAAACCACCGCTATCGTACAAAAGCCTGTGCTTACCAATTACCGGCTGCAATTCGATTATACCCAAATGAATGATGTAATGAAAGCCGTAAAACAATTTGATTGTGTAGTGTTGAAACAGGAAATGCAATTATTCTGTTCGTTGGAAATTGGAGTGCCTAAACTCTGGCAAGATGAAATAATGAATAAGTTGAATGATTTGAGAGGAGTAGAGGTGATGAAGTTTTGATTATCGCTAAAAGTGACATAATTTAATGCGAAATAAAATATATAATAAAAACAAATTAAATTCTATTTCAAAAAAGATATTATCTTTTAGTGTTTAGCCAACTTCTCATGTGATCAATAGATATACACCCACTAACACCAACAGAATTATTGGCAATGGCACTGCCAAAAAGCTTGGTTAATTCATTAAAATTAATTCCGCCGAACGAAACACCAGAACCAGGTGGTATTGTTGATAAGTATTCTAAAAGTTCGTCAGCAGCCTTTGCAAAGGGGTTTAAGATAAATGTTGAAATGCCAATGACCTCATCCTCATTTATTGTATTTCCTAGTTTAATGATAGGACCCCTGAATTACCTTTATTCATAGTAAGGTCTAGCCATGCGACATTTCTAATTAATGAAGAGTCTGGGTAGCTTTTACGGGTTAGCTTTAAAGTGTCAGTCCACTTCGTAGACAACATTCCCGATGCAATTACTTGTTGTTTTATACCAAAAGGATATCCACAAGTATAGATTTGCTCTCCTTCTCTAATACTTGAATAGGAGCCTATTTTCAAGAAAGAAAAATTTGTTTTTGGTTGGACCTGAATTTTTAATAAACAATAATCAAAAGCTTTAGCATTAAGATAACCGTTATATAATAGTTCTGTCATTATACCAACTTCTATATCTTCCCCACTGGATAACTCAACTATCATCTTTTTTAAACTAATGTTTTTTTTCGCTGTATCCACCATAATTGCAGATTCAATAACATGCCAGCATGTCGCTATCCATCCATCTTGTGAAATAAAAAAACCGGTGCCTCTAGCCTGGTCATCAATAAAAACTCTAACAACAGATGATTTTAATTTTGATACTCTATCTGCATCCAATGATTGTGATAATAAAATGATTGGTGAAAGTGTTAAGAAAGCTAAAATTTTTATTTTCATATTTTTTATTTCATTTTATTACCTAAACCGCTCACTCACCACCAACTCCTTACTTCCCGCCTCATATTTATAAAATCCTTCTCCACTTTTTACACCCAGTTTACTGGCAGTTACCATATTTACCAGCAAGGGACAAGGCGCATATTTTGGATTACCAAAACCATCATTCAATACTTTTAAAATAGCCTGGCAAACATCCAACCCTATAAAATCGGCGAGTTGTAAGGGTCCCATGGGGTGGGCCATGCCGAGTTTCATTACCGTATCTATTTCTTCTACACCGGCAACGCCTTCATACAAACTGTAAATGGCTTCGTTGATCATCGGCATTAAAATACGGTTGGCAATAAAACCGGGATAGTCGTTCACCACACAAGGTACTTTGCCGAGTTTTTTACTCAGTTCAACAATCGTATCCGTCACTTCTTTTTTAGTAGCGTAGCCATTAATAATTTCTACCAGTTTCATTACCGGTACCGGGTTCATAAAGTGCATGCCAATTACTTTACCTGCACGGCCAGTAACAGCAGCAATTTTTGTAATGGAAATAGAAGAAGTATTCGTAGCAAGAATAGCTTCCTTCGGTGCATATTTATCGAGCTGTTCAAATATTTCCAACTTCAGTGTAGTGTTTTCAGTAGCTGCTTCCACAACCAGCTCGGCGTTTTTCACCCCTTCAATCATATTTGATTGAATACTGATATTTGCCAGCGTAGCTTTTTTCTGCTCTTCTGTTATTGTGCCTTTGGTAACCTGTCTATCAAGATTTTTAGTGATGTTAATTACCGCTCGGTCCAATTGAGCTAACGATACATCTACAATGGTTACCTTAAAACCTGCCTGCGCAAATACATGTGCAATGCCATTGCCCATAGTACCGGCACCGATTACTGAGACAACGCCCCCGTTAATATTCATAAAGATTAGTTTTTCCTATTCCCCTAAAGGGGAGAATTATAAAATTCACTTTATGTAAAAGTGATTGATTCGCTAACAAATGTAAGGAGATTGTATTTGTTGCCCAATGAACAGGAAGTACAAGTGTGCGACGCAACGAAAGTTGAGAGCTGTACTGCAGCTGGCTACATCAATATCATCTAAATCAAAAAAATCAATGCAATCAGCGGTTAATTCTTATTCTTAAAATCTCCCCGCTTCCAGGCCTGTATAAAATCTGCCCAGGCAGCCGGATTAAAAATATTCATCGGGGGAGTTTGGCCCGTATAGGTGGCCTTATTAGCAATATTATTGAACTGAATTCGTGTTGCTTCGCCACCATCGCCGGGAACCGTACGCATTAAAATGCGGCGTTTGGTAGCACTGGTATTTTGACGGGCAATTTCAATATCATCGGTCGGCACTTTCACATTCACAAAATCACGGGCAAATTGTTCCTGCGTAGGTCGTGGCCGTATAATTGTGGCCGGCAAATAAACCGTATCAATCACCATCAGTTGAACAACACTGTGCTGGTTGCCTTCCAAACTACGGGGAATGGTGATCGTTTTTGGTTTGTAGGTGACGTGGGTAAATTCCACCTGGTCGCCTTTTAGCACTACGATCGAAAACACACCTTGCGCATTGGAAATCGTACCCCGGTTTTGTCCTTTAACGGTTACACTCACGGCAGGTATACCCACCAGGCTATCCGCCGTCATAATAATGCCATACAATTGAACCACCGAATCACGGGACGTTTCAAACTGGGCCTTGGCAGTTTGTGGGAGGATAAAAAACAGTAAGCCTGTATAAAGTAAAAGTTTCTTCACTGCCTCAAAAATAAAGACAAGTTGCTAAAATCGTAAAACAAATTGCAGCCGCTATTGGCTAACTTTGCCGCCGGAATCGATATTTAACATTTAGTTCTATTTATTATTGACCAAACAGCATTGCTACTATCATCGCCTGTTGCGTCGCACTCTTCATAGTTCAGTAATTCTATTGAGCATTTTGAAAGCCTCCGACAAAAATTGCATTGCTTTTTGTGAGAAGAACACCAACAAATTATGACAAAAGAAAAAATACTGGAAGCGTTAAGCAATGTGCAGGAACCCGACCTCGGAAAAGACCTGGTTACATTAAACATGATAAAAGACATTGAGATCAATGGAAACGATGTTTCTTTCACCATTGTACTCACCACACCTGCCTGTCCCATGAAGGATATGATGGGAACAGCCAGTACCAATGCCATTAAATTATTAGTGAATAAAGAGGCGAATGTAAAAGTGAATTTTACTGCCAACACCACCACTAAAAGAACCGATGCAAAAACTATTTTACCAAAAGTAAAAAACATTATTGCGGTAGTAAGTGGTAAGGGCGGCGTAGGTAAATCTACTGTTGCTGCAAATCTTGCATTGGCCTTATCGCAAGGTGGTGCAAAAGTTGGATTAATGGATGCGGATATTTATGGACCTAGTGTACC
>CAZXMP010000018.1:0-2947 GCA_964641575.1 uncultured Chitinophaga sp.
GTTTGGATAAGTTGCCGTTACTCCAATAGTAACCAGCGCATTAATATGGTCAACAAAATCAAAAGCTTTTTTTGCTGTTTTTACAAACTCATCTGTTTCAAGAATTAGATTATCAGCAGGTGCTGCAATCATCAGGGCTTTAGGATCTTTCTTAATAAGCTTAAAAGCGATATAAGCAATGCAGGGTGCTGTATTTTTCCTGGAGGGCTCAGCTACAATATTTTCTTCGGGTAAATCGGGCAGTTGTTTTTTCACCAGACCTACATATTCCTGGGCGGTTACGATGTAAATATTTTCTTTTGGAACCAGTTTACTGTAGCGTTCAAATGTTTGCTGTATCAGCGTTTTGCCAATACCGAGAATATCTAAGAATTGTTTGGGGTAAGCCGTACGGCTCATTGGCCAAAACCTGCTACCGATACCTCCGGCCATTATTGCTACGTAGTGATGTTTGTTCATGGTGATTAGTGAGTGGTAAATAATGAATGAAACCTTCATTCATTATTTACCGGTTTTATATCAATCCCTCTCTTATTAAATCATGCAAATGTATAATCCCTAAATACTTTCCGTTTTCTGATACCGCCAGTTGTGATATTCCTTTTTTTCGCAATTGATCCAGTGCATTAACAGCCATTTCATCTGGCCCAATGGATTGCGGATTTTTTGTCATAATATCATCTGCAATAATTTTATCAATAGCCGTGTTCTTTTCCAGCATTCTTCTCAGGTCACCATCGGTAATGATGCCGAGTAAATCATTTTCCTTGTTTACAACAGCTGTTATACCCAATCTTTTTTTGGTCATTTCAACAATCACTTCTCTTAGTGATTGTCCGGACAAAACCTTTGGCTTCTCGTTGTCTTCATATAGGTCAACCACCCGTAAGTATAATTTTTTGCCCAACATTCCGCCGGGGTGAAATTTAGCAAAGTCATCTGTTTGAAACCCTTTTAACTCCATCAGGCAAACTGCCAACGCATCGCCCATTACTAATTGTGCCGTGGTGCTGGTTGTTGGCGCCAAATTATTCGGACAAGCTTCTTGTTCAACCGTAGTGTTTAAAACTATTGTTGCATTTTTAGCAAGGTAGGAGTCTATACTACCCACCATTCCAATTAATATATTACCAAAATTTCTTAGCAGCGGCACCAATACTTTAATCTCCGGGCTTTCGCCGCTTTTGCTGATTACAATAACAATATCATCTTGTTGCACCATTCCCAAATCTCCATGAATGGCATCTGCGGCATGCATAAAAACAGAGGGGGTGCCGGTTGAATTAAAAGTGGCCACTATTTTTTGTGCTATAACTGCGCTTTTGCCGATGCCACTAACAACCACACGGCCTTTGCAAACAGCAATGGCGTTTACGGATTTTTCAAAATCATCGTTGATGAATAAGGCAAGACCAGCAACGGACCGGGCTTCTAATTCAATTGTTCTGAGTGCAACCTGTTTTATTGATAGCGGCATAATATATCTAAATACCGGTTATTTTGTCCAAACGAAAGGCCGAGAGCTGAACGCAACAACCGGTAACGGCGGCAAATTTAGAGTTTTTGCAATGAAGTGCCTGTTATGCAATCGTTGTACCTGAATTTTAACTGATTCTCCTTTCGACAGCCGATAAAATAGCATAAATTTGCTCTCCTCTTTTTGACGGGTGCAGTTTTGTGCAACAAGAATACTTGCCTCTTGTTTATCATCTATAAGAATCTACCCGCCATTCAGACAGAAAAACACTTAGTTATCCGACGATTATATACCGTGTGAAAAAATATGTTTATCCGGTAAACTCCATTCGGGTAAAAAGAAGTATCTTAAACAATAGGCAATAGTAGCCCCGGAATTTTCGGAATGAAAGAAATAAATGAGTAATGGGAACATCAACAGTGAAGAAGGCAACAACCAAATCCAATCCAACTAAAACCGTTAAAGCGGTAAAAGCAAAGGAATCAGTTGCGCCTAAAAAGCGTTTTGACTTGCATAAAGCATTGCAGGAACACTTTGGGTTTGACAAATTCAAAGGCACACAGGAAAAAGCAATCGAATCTTTATTGGCCGGCCATGATACATTCGTTATAATGCCAACCGGCGGAGGCAAAAGTCTTTGTTATCAACTACCCGCCATGGTTAGTGAGGGTGTTGCATTGATCGTATCGCCTCTAATCGCATTAATGAAAAACCAGGTGGACCTGGTTCGTGGATACAGCAGCAATGATGAAGTAGCCCACTTCCTTAACTCCACCCTCAATAAAAAAGAAATTAAAGAAGTGCATGATGATTTGCTTTCGGGTAAAACAAAAATGCTCTATGTTGCTCCTGAAACAATGACTAAGCAGGAGAACCTTGAATTTTTCTCTGATCTTAAAATTTCTTTTTTCGCAGTAGATGAAGCACACTGTATTTCAGAGTGGGGACATGATTTTCGTCCGGAGTATAGAAGGCTGCGGGAAATGATGATTCAGATAAATCCTGATGCACCGGTTATTGCATTAACAGCAACGGCTACCCCAAAGGTGCAAAGCGATATTGTAAAGAATCTGGATTTGCGAAATCCAAACATTTTTATCTCCTCCTTTAACCGGGCTAATCTTTATTACGAAGTACTGCCAAAAATTAAGAAATCGCAGACCGATGAAAATATTGTTCGCTTCATAAAAAGCATGAAGAAGAAAAGCGGAATTATTTATACGTTAAATAGAAAGACAACAGAAGAGTTGGCGGATATTTTAAATGCCAACGGTGTAAAAGCAGTAGCATACCATGCAGGATTGGATAGTAAAGTAAGAGCAGCAAGACAAGATCAGTTTTTAGGAGAAGATGTGCAAGTAATTTGTGCCACCATTGCCTTTGGTATGGGTATCGACAAGCCCGACATTCGTTTTGTAATTCATTATAATATTCCAAAGTCAATCGAAAATTATTACCAGGAAACCGGCC
>CAZXMP010000018.1:2957-6948 GCA_964641575.1 uncultured Chitinophaga sp.
GAGATGGATTAGAAGGAAAATGTGTGCTCTATTACTCTCACAAAGATGTAAGTAAACTGGAGCACCTGATGCGGGATAAGCCACTTAGTGAAAGAGAAGTGGGAGCACAGTTGATAAACGAAACTGTTGCTTTTGCAGAAACAGGAGTTTGTCGCCGTAAGATTTTAATGAGTTATTTCGGCGAAGAGTATGAAAAAGAAAATTGCGGACAATGCGATAACTGCAAACATCCAAAGGAAAGAATAGAAACGAAGGACGACGTAGTGATTGCCTTAAAAGCTATTAAGGAGTTGGATGAACGTTTTGCTACGGACTATGTAGTACAAATCATCATTGGTAAGCTTACACCACAGATACAAATGTTCCGCCATGATGTTTTAGGATCTTTTGCCAGTGGTAACGACAGGGATAATCATTTCTGGAACTCGCTGTTACGACAATTAATTTTAGAAGGATTACTGACAAAAGATATTGAAGAGTACGGTGTGCTGAAGTTCACTAAAAAGGCAGAAGCTTTTTTAAAAAAGCCGAAATCATTCCAAATCGTTTTGAACAAATTGTATGATGATGCGAATGCAGATGATGAAGAGACAACAGAAACCACTGGCGGTGCGGCATTAGATGAAAAGCTAGTTGACATGTTGCTGGAGCTTCGCCAAAAAGAAGCAAAGAAAAAAAATCTTCCGCCGTTTGTTATATTTCTTGAATCATCCTTACAGGATATGGCCACCTTCTATCCAATTACTATGGAAGGATTGGAAAAATGCCAGGGAGTAAGCAAGGGCAAAGCCATTAAATACGGAAAGCCCTTTGTTGAATTGATTCAGCGCTATGTTGAAGAAAATAATATTGAAAGGCCGGATGATTTTGTGATGAAGAGTGTGGTGAACAAGAGCGGCAACAAAGTTTATATCATTCAAAATACTGATAAGAAGGTTTCTCTCGAAACCATTGCTAAAAATAAGGGTTGGAGAATGGATGAAATGCTGGAAGAAATGGAAACCATTGCAGCCAGCGGTACCAAACTCAATCTCACCTACGCCATTGATGAAATGCTGGACGAAGATGACCAGGATGAAATAATCGAATACTTCAAGAGTTGCGAAACTTCTTCATTACAGGTGGCCCAGGAAGAGCTCTCCGATTATAATTTTAACTGGGAGCAGTTAAAAATTATGCGTATCAAGTTTTTAAGTGAGTACGGAATGTAATTCACAAAAGAATGTTTTAAACTCTAAAGTCAATTCTGATTGTCTGATTTTGATGCTTGTTTTCTTAATAATTTCAATTATCAAAACTTACTGCACATGAAGAAACTTTTAGTTTGGTTTTGTATGCTTGTAATGGCGGCCTGTACATCAAAACGCCGTTCAGCATCTATTCCAACCGACATTCAATGGATCGATCTGACTTACAGTTTTGATAGCACTACTCTCTATTGGCCCAATAATACCAAACCGTTTTTGCATAGTACCGATGCAGAAGGTTTTTACAGAACAAGGATATTATTATTCGTCCTATTCTATTTGCACTCCCGAACATGGAGGAACGCATTTGGATGCGCCTATTCATTTTGCCGCAGGAAAATATACAGCCGACCAAATTCCATTGAGCAGTCTTACCGGTGTAGGGGTAGTGATTGATGTATCGGAAAAGGCATTGAAAAACCGAGACTATCTTATTATTAAGGAAGATATAATTAAGTGGGAAGAAGCAAATGCAAGAATCGGAGACAACAGTATCGTTTTATTCCGAACGGGCTATGGACAATATTATCCGAACCGGGAGAAATATTTCGGCAGTCCTAAAATAGGAGCCGAAGCGTTACCTGAATTACATTTTCCAGGTATTGATCCGACTGCTGCCGAGTGGTTGGTAAAAGAACGAAAAGTAAAGGCCGTTGGACTCGACACACCAAGCCTGGACTATGGACAATCTACAGATTTCAAAGCCCACCAGGTATTGATGGGCAGCAATGTGCCGGGTTTTGAAAATCTCGCCAATCTTGACCAGTTACCGGGAAAGAATATCTATGTAGTTGCGCTACCCATGAAAATTGGTAATGGAAGCGGAGGCCCGCTACGAATTATTGCAGCAAAAATGAACCTTTGATAAGGCAATATTTGATTATAATGCGCTGATTTGCCTGTTTTATCCACCAAACCTTTTATATTTGCAGCCCCGAAGCACAAAAGCGAGGATAGGCTTCCACTTACCCAAGTCAATGTGTTTCAGGAATGGTGCGGTAGCTCAGTTGGTAGAGCAATGGACTGAAAATCCATGTGTCGCCGGTTCAACCCCGGCCCACACCACTTAAGACCTCAACAGAAATGTTGGGGTTTTTTGTTTTTAGAGATGAATGCCTGCCTGGTGGTTTACAAAGACTTATTTTATTCCTTAATTTGTACTCTAACAAACCCCACACCATGAACTCAAAATTCTCTCGCCGCAATGCATTAAAACTTTTTGGAATTACAGTGGGTGGTACATTCTTCCCATTTTCTTCCTGGGCTACCAATGAAAATGGAGAGCCGTTGCTTCTGCCGGATACTACAGAACATAAACCATTGGCAAAAGCGGTTACTGCTATAACCCTGGGCGCTGGATCAAGAGGCAATGTATATGGAGGCTTTGCGGTAGAATTTCCCGACCAATTAGATATTGTAGGAGTGGCAGAACCTGTTGCTCTTCGTAATGAACGATACAGTAAGAAGCATAATATAGCTGCGGAAAATCGTTTCAACACCTGGGAAGATGTTTTTAAGCGACCAAAATTTGCAGATGCTATTATTATTACTACACCTGATTACCTGCATTATGGTCCTTGTATGGCAGCGTTGAAAATGGGTTATGATGTGTTGCTGGAAAAACCAATTTCTCCTTCCGAACAAGAGTGCAGAGATATATTGGCATTATCTAAAAAGACGGGGAGAATAGTTGCAGTTTGCCATGTGCTTCGCTACGCACCATATTTTATTAAGTTAAGAGAGCTTATTCAGAACGGTTCCATCGGCGAAGTGGTAAGTATGCAACATTTTGAGCCAATTGAACATATTCATATGAGCCATTCCTATGTTCGGGGCAATTGGCACAACAGCAAAAAAACAACACCCATCATTTTAGCAAAGTCTTGCCATGATCTGGATATCATTAAATGGATGTTGGGAAAAGAATCGAAAAAGATACAGGCATTCGGAAATCTGAAATGGTTTCGTAAAGAAAATGCTCCCGCAGGAAGTACCGAACGCTGCGCAGATGGATGTGCTGTTGAAAGTACTTGCCCATACTCCGCACAGAAAATTTATTATCGCAAACGGGGCTGGACTTATGTATTCGATCTGCCAGAAGAAAAAGAAAAACAAGGCGATGCCATTTTGAATTATTTAAAAACGACCAACTATGGCCGCTGTGTTTATAAAATGGAGAATGATCAATGCGATCACTATGTAAGTAATATTTTATTTGAAGATGGAGTAACTGCCAGCTTTAGTATGGAAGCCTTTACTCCCTGGGGTGGCCGCCGCACAAGAGTAATGGGCAGCATGGGTTTTATAGAAGGAGATATGAATAAATTTACGATCCATGATTTTCGTACCGGTGAAACCAAGACCTACGAATCAAAAGCACTGGACCAGGAAAATTATAAGAACCAGGGACACGGCGGCGGTGATTGGCGATTAGCGGCTGACTGGGTGCAGGCTGTATCCAAGCAAGACGCTTCATTGTTGTCTTCGACAATCGATGCTTCTATTGAAAGTCATGTAATGTGTTTTGCGGCAGAAAAAAGCAGAAAAGAAGATAAAGTGGTGGAGATAAAAATCTAATTTATTAAAGAAGCAAAATTAACGGCTATCTCCGCTCCCACTGTCGCATTGTGTTTTATTAATGCGATGTTAGCTTCAAGGCTTTCACCTTTTGTATGCCCGGCAATATATTGTAATAGAAATGGCGTTATATTTTTGCCAGTAATGTTTTTCTCTTTCGCTGCATT
>CAZXMP010000018.1:6958-35501 GCA_964641575.1 uncultured Chitinophaga sp.
ATGTACTTCCATTTCGGCAGCGTCTATTTCATATTCGACAGGAACAGGATTGGCAATAAGCACAGCACCATTCAACCCTAATTTCCATTTTGCATCAAGTAGCGCAGCAATTTCTTTGGCCGTATCCAATCGCAACGGAGAAGTAAATCCACTTTTGCGGGAATAGAAACTTGGAAACTCATCTTGTCTGTATGTAACAACAGGTATTCCCATTGTTTCTAAATATTCCAGGGTTAATCCAATATCTAATATTGATTTTACTCCGGCAGAAACAATTGCAACGGATGTTTGTTCCATCTCTGTAAGGTCAGCAGAAATATCCATCGTTCTTTCAGCTTCCCGATGCACACCACCAATGCCACCGGTTACAAAAACTTTTATGCCAGCCATGGATGCTATCCGCATTGTAGCGGCCACTGTTGTTGCACCATATAGATTTTGACTGATCACATAGGGCATGTCCCGCAGACTCACTTTCCAAACGTCTTTTGCCTTACCAAAATATTCAAGTTCTTCTTTGGTCAATCCTACATGGCACTTACCATTGAAGAAGGCAATCGTTGCAGGCACGGCTCCATTTTCTCTCACCACTTGCTCAACTGCCAATGCAGTTTCAACATTTTTTGGGTAAGGCATTCCATGCGAAATGATAGTTGACTCTAAAGCAACAACTGCTTTACCATTTACTAGCGCCTCCTGCACTTCGGGATGTATAGTAAGAAATGAATTCATTTTATGGCGTTGGAATGTTTTCAAGTACCAATACATTCCCTTTTTTATCTAAATAGGTAACCGTCAATTTGTTCATATCAGTCACCCATTTCTCAACTCCAGCTTCTGCAGAGTGCAAACAAAATGTCGGATAATCTGTTTCGCCAGCCTGGTGAATTTTTAAAGCATATTTCAATTTTTCTTCTGAAGAGTTATCGCTAACATTTAGCAGGGCTTGTCCCGATTCTATTTTAACAGCATAATCATTGGCACCTAAATAGATATTGGCACCGTTGCCTACCCAATGTTCATACAATAAAATTCCCAGGGTTTTAAAATTTTGTACCAATTTCGGAAAGTCTTTACCGCCTTTTGATTTTGACTGAACTTCCAGTATTTGTTCTTCTGTAAACATTTTTGATTTTTATTCAGGATAATATTTTGAAACAAGTCCCAATAATTTTTCTTGTGAAAGATGTGTGGCAATAGCACCATTCACCTGTAATATCTCTGCAGACAGCGTATGTGCCAGTTTTAAACAATCAATTGCTTCTTTGCCCAGATGTTTGCCCAAAATATAGCCCGACAAAGAACCATCGCCTGCTCCCGTGCAGTCAACTACATCAATAGAAGGAGCATTCAGACTGATTGATTTTTCTTTAGTGTAAAGTGCAGAACCATGTTTGCCATTATGCAGCCAGATATTTTGTACACCACGGTTCAGCAATTCTTCTACTTGTTGCTGTGTAAAGAAGGCTTTATCAGAACAAAGCACCGGTAGCTCATCTTCATTGGGAGTAATCATATGCAAGCCGTTAAGATTTGCATTTTTAAATTTTCTTGCGGGGGGAACAGAAACAGGTTCTATAACAAAGGGAATACCTGTTTCGCAACTAAAAGTTAATATCCATTCGGCGGTATCTACATTGATATTGGCATCGGCTAATATATAAGAAGCTGTTTTCAGCAAGTCAATATGTTTTTCTAAATGCTGTGGCGTTATTAAATGATTGGCAGCATTGGTAAGAAATGCTGTGTAGAGTGAGCCATCTGGATTTAGTATACCGGTATATTTTCCTGAGAGTCCATTTCTTGTAATAGTTGCATCCAATTTCACGCCAGCCGAAGTACAAACCTGTTTCAACCAGTCGCCATCACTATCGCTTCCAAGAGCGGTAATTAGTTGAACAGGCACACCCAATAAAGCCAATTGGTGAGCAATATTGCGACTTACGCCTCCGGCGGTTTTAGTTACGGTAGCATCTGTTGTAGTGGATAGTAACAATTCTGTTGTGGCATGAAACAGTTCATCCACCAGGGCAGCACCGATACAAATAACAGGTCTTGGCATGTTGCAAATGTAATAGTGTCTTTTGTTTTTTGGTCATCTCTCATTCGATAATCGGAATCATTTCGTGGAGGAAAATCCACAAAACTCCCCAGCCCTCATCGGTTTTAATGAGTATAAGGCCTATTTCTCACTAAAATCGATTGGCACGGAATTCACAATTAATATAAGTAAACCTAAACACAATTTGTATGAAACATTGGTTAAAAAAGAAATTCAGTTTGCTGGTACTTTCCATTATTACTTCCTTTTATGTGCTGGCGCAGGATGCAAAAAAAGTAGATGTAGATATTAGTTTAGATAAAGGCGATAATAGCACCTGGTATCAACAGCCTTGGGTATGGGTAGTAGGCGGAGCTGTTTTTATTCTATTGCTTGTTGCTGTGTTAAAAGGTAGCGGTAGCAAAAAAGATTAAAGAGTTGTAATTGAAGATTCACTCCGAGCCATTTTCTGAAAAGAGAATGGCTCATTTTACTTTATATAACTACTCTTCTTTTTTCTTCACGATTAAATACCAATCATTGTCAAGCGGCAAGTAGCCGTAATCATAGCAGTAGTGATAAGTTTTGCCGGTTTTTGTAGTATAAATATGCGTAAGGTATTTAAACTGAAAGCCCAGTCGCTGTAACTTATCCTTATTAGCTTTGGCTGTTTCTTCCTTCTCAGGAAGAATAGACTCCAGCACTTTCCTGTTTTTCAATAAAGCATTATTAATGTTTCTTACTAAACTGCTGTGATTTCCTTTTGCTTTTTGCAGATTGTTGTAGTTGTTTCGGCAATAATCATCGCAAAATTTTTTATCGGCACGACCTTTTATTGTTTTGCCACAAGCAAGGCAGTTTTTTGTATCAGATACAGTCATAGCAAGGGTTTCAGCTCATGAATATAAGAAATATTATCCGTGTGCAAACGTTTTTACACGTTTAGCTTCGGGAGTAAACGGGTAAAAACCGATTAAGGCTTCATCGCACTATCATCTTTGTGTTGTCAATCGGCAGTTAACAAACCGGTTGGTTGAAATAAATAAATTTTAAAATCGTCTCGCAATGGCGGGGCACAAAACACAAAGTTATGTACGCATTAAAAAACAAAGTTCAATTGATTGGTAACCTGGGCAACGCACCAGAAGTTAAAACCTTAGAAAGTGGAAAGAAGATGGCCCGTTTCTCCGTAGCCACCAGCGAAAACTATCGCAATGCAAAGGGCGAGAAAGTGACAGACACACAATGGCATAGCCTTGTAGCCTGGGGTAAGGTGGCTGAGCTTGTAGAAAAGTACCTGACCAAAGGAAAAGAAGTAGCCATTGAAGGCAAGCTCATCAACCGTAGCTATAACGACAAAGACGGCAACAAAAAATACATCACCGAAATACAGGTGAATGAATTGCTGATGCTTGGCGCTAAAGCCGAAGGATGATAAATTGATAATTATTATGGAACATTGCAAAGGCGAGAGCCGGCGCAATGTTCCTTTTATTTTAGGCCAACTACTGTATGATAAAGTATGATACTGATAACGAAATGTTTCAACTGGCTATTCAATTAGTCAATCAAAGCAATCGAAATATATTTTTGACGGGTAAGGCCGGTACGGGCAAAACAACTTTTCTGAAATATATCCGGGAGAATTGTCCAAAGCAAATGGCCGTAGTTGCACCAACTGGTGTTGCTGCGATCAATGCGGGAGGAGTTACTATACACTCATTCTTTCAACTACCACTTGCACCATTCATTCCTGATGTAAAAGGACTGGGTTTTGGAGCGGCCGGACAAGAGATCTCTAATAAACATAGTTTGTTGAGCCGTCTTCGCTTTAATAGCGACAAAAAGAAAGTACTGCAGCAATTAGAAATATTGGTGATTGATGAAATAAGTATGGTTCGTTGTGATACACTCGATGCTATTGATACAGTACTTCGTCATATCCGCCAGCGACCCAATGAACGTTTTGGCGGTGTACAAGTATTATTCATCGGCGATATGCTGCAATTGCCCCCAGTTATTAAGGAAGAAGAATGGAGTTTATTGTCCGAGTATTACAAAGGACAATATTTCTTTGATAGTAAAGTGCTGGAAGAAGATCCACCGGTATATGTGGAGTTCAACAAAATTTACCGGCAGCGGGATGAAAAATTCATCACTGTTCTCAACCAGGTTCGAAATAACGAACTGGATGAAGACGGAATGAACATTTTAGATAGCCGCTTTCAACCCACGTTCCGGCGCAAGAAGCAAGACGGGTATATTATTCTCACTACACATAATCTTAAAGCCGCAGAAATAAATTCAAACGAATTAACCAGTCTTGATACTCCCATCTTTAGCTACGAGGCAAAAGTCCTAGATGAATTTTCGGACCGGGCCTATCCTGCAGAACAAACATTATATCTAAAGGTGGGTGCACAGGTAATGTTTATAAGGAATGATGCAGCCGAAAAAGGAAAAAGATACTTCAATGGAAAGATTGGAATCGTATCTAAACTCGAAGCAGAAAAGATATTTGTGCAGTGTGAAGACGACCCCGAAATAGAAGTTACAAAAGAAACATGGGAGAACATTCGATACACCATGAATAAAGCTACCCGGCAATTAGATTCTGATGTGCTGGGCTCATTTACTCAATACCCATTAAGATTGGCTTGGGCAATCACCATCCATAAAAGCCAGGGATTAACGTTTGAAAAAGCAATTATTGATGCGGGGGCAGCCTTTGCTCCCGGGCAAGTATATGTGGCACTCAGCCGCTGTACTAGTTTAGAAGGAATGGTGCTGCAAAGTAAAGTAAGGGCAGGAAGTTTGTTTAGCGACAGACGTATTGTAGAGTTTTCGCAAAGAAGTGCTTCAAGTGGACAGTTGCAGCAAGAGCTGGCCATCGCCAAAAAGTATTACCAGCAAGCCGTACTGTTACAAACCTTTGATTTCACCCCTGCCATTAGTAGCGTAAAAGAAATAATGGGGTATTTGCTGGAAAACACTTCTTCTTTTAACCCGGAGTCATTTACCTGGACTCAAGACCTCTTGGATAAAATAGACAAGCTTCAGGATACGGCAGTTAAATTCCAGGCAAGATTGCAATTCTTATTTCAGCAATCCGAATCGCCGGAGGAAAATGAACCATTGCAGGAACGGATAAAAGCGGCAGCAAACTATTTTGTTACTGAAATAAATTCTATTGTTGAATTTATACAGCAATCTCCTGTTGTTACTGATAGCCGTCTTCATTCTAAAGAGTATAACGACAGTATTAAAGAAGTGTTTGCGCAATTAGCTATGAAACGATTTATGATGGAAGGGTTTACAGGTAAGTTTGATATGGAAGCGTTTCATCGGCGTAAGGCAAAATTTGTAGTTCCTCCTATTGCGATAAATGCATATGCTGGTTCGGCAGATAGGAAAACGCAAAGCCCCAGGCCGGTTCTTCATCAACAACTAAGAAAGCTAAGAGAAAGTATTTGTGCAAAGAAAGACCTGCCCATATACATTGTAGCCAGCAGCAATACTATTGATGAAATGGCCATGTATCTCCCCCAAACATTGGAAGAACTAAGAAAAATAAGCGGCTTTGGCGATGCAAAAGTGAAGCAGTACGGGCAACAGTTTTTAGAGGTAATCATTGCTTATAGTCAGGCAAATCATCTTTCATCATTGATTCATGAGAAAAATCCCAAGCGGGAAAGGAAGGAAAGTACGGGTGTAGCAAAGAAGAAAGGTGGCACTCATGCTGAAACATTTAAACTTTATAAAGAGGGCAAAACAATTACAGAAATTGCTAAGGAACGAAGCCTTGCCGTAACAACTATTGAAGGTCATCTGACCAAATTTGTGCGCAATGGCGATATTAAGATCCATGAATTAGTAAGCAGTGAAAAATTCGTTTTAATTGAATCGGCACTTAAAGACTTTAATGGAGGGGGCATAACAAACATTAAGAATCAACTGGGTGAAGGAATTAGCTTTGGAGAAATTAGGTTGGTAATGGCCGGACTTGGAATTGATCAGCACAAGGAATCAGAATAAAGGCATTGCAGTATAGAATAACAAGGATTTAAATTTTGGAAGTTGTTTCAATTCGTATTGTTGCCTGATTGCATTTTTTAATACTAGATATCTATAATCATAGTTCACATTAATCGTTAATTATTCACATTTAAAGGGTACAAATTTTTTACATTAAACAATATATCTATCTTTCTATTACAATACTACTAACCACTTTATGGATACATTAACCGCTCCTGCTTATCGCACTATAAGCAATCATGAAATTGCCGAGGTTCGGCAAAAATTATCCAACGAACAAAACGCATTATTTGCACTTCGATCCTATCAGCCGGGAGAAGTTATTGCAGATTTTTCTGCCGGAACTATCTCAGCCGAACCAACCTATTTAACCGTACAGGTGGGAGTTAAAAAGCACATTACCTTACAACCAGAGTTTTTGCAGTACATCAATCATAGTTGTAGCCCCAATGTTTTTTTTGATACTAGTGCAATGCAATTAGTTGCATTGAAGGAATTACAGGAAGAAGATGAATTAACCTTTTTCTATCCTTCTACCGAATGGAAAATGACGCAATCATTCAATTGCTATTGTGGAAGTTCTGCTTGTATTGGTGACATACAAGGAGCTGCTTATCTCTCAAAACACATACAAGAAAGATATCGCTTTACAGATTTTATACAACAACAACTGGCCAAAAGGGCGGCAAGAAAAGTAGCCTGAACCGTGATGAAGATTTCAGAAGCCTCCAGGTTATTAAAACCATACATTATTTGGGTATTAGCACCGCATCTGGAAACTGACGACCCCAATATTCAACACTACTACGATTTTACCCAAAGCATAAAGGAATACACAAAGGTTTTTGAAGAACTGAAAGCCGAATGGAAATGGCAACCGGTTACAATGGATAATTTTAAAACAATTATCAAATCAATAGCGGATAGTAAGAACGGAAAAACCCCATTAATTTTAAATCTCTGCGATGGAGATGAGGTAAATGGCACTCCCGGTGTATCTGTTATTTATGAATTAGAAAAATATGGATTGATCTATACAGGATCGGATGCCCACTTCTATAATATTACAACTTCGAAAATACCCATGAAGAAGGCTTTTGATAAAGCAGGGGTAGCAACAGCCAACTGGCGGATTATTACTGATAATAAGGGTTCAACGAAAGGATTAGCAAAAAGAGTTGGTACACCTATCATTATAAAACCAGCGGTTTCAGGGGGTAGTATGGGTGTATCAGTAAAAAATGTAGTGCATACAGAAGAAGAATTAAATAATAGAGTTCAGGAAATTTATAAAGGTTACCGCGGCTGGAATTTATTGGTAGATGGTTTGTTTGTTGAACAATTTATTACAGGGCCAGAATACACCACTTTTATAACGGGCTCTGCCGATGATCTGGATAACTGTGTTGTATACGAACCAGTAAAAAGAGTTTTTCATGAATCACTTCCGGAAGCAGAAAAGTTTTTATCCTTCGATCGGCTTTGGGAAATATATGAAGATGAAACGCCAATGCCGCAGAATGAAAATTTTTACGAGTATCGCCCAGCAGAAGCCGAGCTCATACCCGAGTTGAAACAACTAAGTCTGGATGCATATAAATCTTGTGGTGGAAAGGGCTATACAAGAATTGACATTCGCCAGGATTCGGCAACAGGTAAATTATATATGCTTGAAGTAAATGCCCAGTGTGGTTTGAGTGAAGACGAGGATTATACTTCTATTGGTGCTATTCTTAAAGTTTCCAACGTTTCTTTTACTGAAATAATAGGGGAGATTTTGAAAGATGCGCTAAGAAGAAGTATGATAAAATCGGGTCCGGTGACAAGGCGAACAGGTAATAAGAATACCATCAAAAAAACCACTCCGGTTAAATAGCATTTACCATTTTATATTATTCTACTCATTACCTTAGCTGTGCATGAAAGTCTGTGTACTACAACCCGACTACTCCACCACCGGAGTCGATTATAAAAACTACGACCCGCCAAGGGACCTTGCCCCATTTTTACCCGGAGCTGAAGTACATAATGTTTTTTTGAATAAGCTTACTACTTACAAGCAACTGAAAGAACTCGGTAAGCAGGGTTATGATATTTTTGTAAACCTCTGTGAGGGATATTTGGAGTGGGAGGTGCCCAGTATAGATGTTATTTATACACTAGAACTTTTGAATCTTCCTTTTACAGGGCCTACTACCAAGCTATACGACCCGCCAAAAGAATTGATGAAATACCTGGCTTATTGCGAAGGAGTAAAAACGCCGGGTTATGTTATCATCAACGAATTGAAGGATGCAGACGAAGCGGCCAGACTTTTAAATTTTCCATTGTTTGTAAAACCAGCCAAAGCTGGCGACAGTCTCGGTGTAGATGAACATTCATTAGTTCATAATAAAATTGAGCTGCAACAAAAATGTATCAGCATATTGGATGAATACGGGCCATTATTGGTGGAAGAATATATAGCAGGAAGAGAATTTACTGTGTTGGTGGCTGCCAATACGGATATACATAGTTGTACTGTATTTCGCCCTGTTGAGTATTTGTTTCCGCAAGGAAGAGAATTTAAAACCTATGCTTTAAAAACCTCAGAATTACATCCAGATTGCAATGTGCCCTGTACAGATGAGATGTTGGACAAACAACTCCGCAGCGCAACAGAAAAAATATTTAAAGGCTTTAATGGAGTTGGTTATGCAAGATTGGACTTTCGGGTAAATGATAAAATGGAGATTTATTTCCTTGAAATTAATTTTACCTGTTCTGTTTTTTATAAAGATGGATATGAAGGCTCGGCAGATTATATTTTAAAGCATGATGGAATTGGTCAGGCAGGTTTTTTAAAACACATGATAGCTGAAGGCGTTGCCCGGCATAAAAGGAGCAAGAAGCCATTTATCATGAAAGGCAATTCGATCGCCGGCTATGGTATTTATGCAAACAGGGATATAAAGAAAGGCGAGATCATTTTTAAAGGCGAAGGACTTTCACAACGAATCATCACTAAACGATTTGTGGAGAAAAATTGGAATGAGGATGAGAAGCTGCATTTCCGTCGCTATGCCTACCCTGTTAGCGAAGAGCTTTTTATTTTATGGGATGATGATCCTTCTGAATGGGCACCTCAAAATCATTGTTGCGATCCCAACACAGCATTCGATGGGTTAAATGTTCTGGCACTAAAAAATATTTCAGCGGGAGAAGAACTCACACTTGACTATGCCCATTTCCTGGATGAAAATATGGAGCCTTTTCAATGCCAATGTGGTGCAAAAGAATGTCGTGGTTTGATTGAAGGAATTCCTAGTAATTCGCTTACTATAAGGGAAAAAGACATGTCGAAACTATAATAGATTTTATCTCCCCATAAACACCATCAATATCTGCACATCGCTTGGGTTAATGCCCGAAATACGACTTGCTTGTCCTAGTGTTCTTGGTTTTATTTTGGCGAGTTTTTCTCTTGCTTCATTACCAAGAGAAGCAATTTTTTTATAATCGAAAGCTTCAGGAATCTCTAACTCTTCTAGTTGAGACATTCTTTTTACCAGTTCTTTTTCTTTTTCTATATACGTGTCGTATTTGATTTGTATAGAAGCTTGTTCAAGTGAATCAGTAGTAAAACGACTCAACGCATCTTTTAATTTTGGAATGGTATTGGCAAGCGCATCTAATTCAACATCGGGTCTCAATAATATTTTTTGAGCTTTTTGTTTTTCTGTTATGGCCGATGAATTGATAGTAGCAAAATAGGAATTTATTTCTTCTGGCTCCACAGGAAAATCTTTTAGAATAGTTTTTATTTCTTCTACACTATTTCTTTTGTTGATCACCTTATCCATTCTTTCTTGGGAAGCAAGTCCAAGACGATAACTCAATTCTGTTAGTCGCAGATCCGCATTGTCTTGTCTAAGCAATGTTCTAAACTCCGCTCTCGATGTAAACATGCGATAGGGTTCTTTTGTTCCTTTTCCAACAAGGTCATCAATCAACACTCCTATATATGCATCGCTTCTTTTTAAAATAATAGGCTCAAGAGCTTTTGCTTTTTGATGTGCATTGATTCCCGCCATTAATCCCTGGCAAGCAGCTTCCTCATACCCGGTAGTACCGTTTATTTGTCCGGCAAAAAATAAATTTTGAATGAGATTTGTTTCAAGAGTGTATTTCAATTGTGTCGGCGGAAAGAAATCATATTCTATTGCATAACCCGGCCTGAACATTTTCACTTTTTCAAAACCCACTATATTACGAAGAGCTTCGTATTGTGTTTCTTCTGGTAAAGACGTGGAAAATCCGTTCACATATATCTCAACGGTGTTCCATCCTTCGGGTTCTACAAAAAGCTGGTGTCGGTCTCTTTCTGCAAAACGATTGATCTTGTCTTCAATACTAGGACAGTATCTTGGTCCTACCCCATCAATTCTTCCCGCAAACATGGGGCTTCTGTCGAACCCGGTTTTCAGCACCTCATGAACAGCCTGGTTCGTATAAGTTATCCAGCAACTACGTTGTGTTTTCGGTTTTTCAATATCCAGGAATGAAAAGCCAACCACCTCATCATCTCCGGGCTGTTCTTCCATTTTACTATAATCCAAACTTCTTCCGTCAATTCTAGGCGGTGTTCCGGTTTTAAGCCGGTCGCTTTCAAATCCAAGGGAAACTAATTGCTCTGTAATTCCTGTGGCAGCTTTCTCTGCCATCCTTCCTCCTCCGAAATTTTTTTCTCCTATATGTACGATCCCGTTAAGAAATGTTCCATTGGTAAGTACCACCGACTTCCCCTTTATCTCATGGCCCAGACCAGTTACCACACCTGTGCATCTTCCATCTTTGATCAACATTCCCTTCACCATATCCTGGTAAAAATCAAGATTGGGAGTGTTTTCCAGCATTTCCCTCCATTTTAAATGGAAAAGCATGCGGTCGTTTTGGGTTCGGGGGCTCCACATGGCCGGACCTTTACTCCGGTTCAACATTCTAAACTGGATGGTGGATTGGTCGCTTACAATTCCAGAATATCCGCCCATGGCATCAATCTCCCTTACAATTTGTCCTTTGGCGATACCTCCCATGGCCGGATTGCAGCTCATTTGCGCAATTGTTTGCATATTCATGGTTATCAAAAGCGTTTTGGAACCAAGATTTGCTGCTGCCGCCGCCGCTTCACAGCCCGCATGGCCGGCACCTACTACTATTACATCATATTCTGGAAACATAAGTTGGCAAAGGTAATATAGGAATGGTGATTAACGAGATTAGATTGGATGAAGAGGGCAGGATAAAATGTCTTAATGTTTCCCGTGAAATGGAAAATGTTTCAGGGTGAAACAGTTCCACGTGAAATCGACCGTTTGAATTATTTAAAATACTTCAAAAGATAAAAGGATTCTTTTTCTCTCATCTGCAAAGCTTCCCGTTTGCTTTTGTCCTTATATCCACACAAATGAAGTGCCCCATGAAATATTACCCGGTGGAGTTCCGATTTGAAAGAAACTCCTTCTGTTTTAGCATTATCCTTCACTCTATCTATACTTATATAAATTTCTGCCTGGGTAAAATCAGTTTCTGAAAGATCAAAAGTGATAATATCCGTATAGTAATCGTGGCGGAGAAACTGCTGGTTAATCTCCAACAGTCTTTTGTCGGAGCAAAATATATAATTGATAGAGCCCAGTTTCTTCTTTTCCTTTTTAAATAAGATTTCGATGAAAGCTTTCAATTCAGCCCGGCTTTGCAGACTAAATACCTTTTCCTCGAAAAAGAAGCAAACTTTTGATTTTGAAGGCATAATTTCAAAATTCGTAAAGAAAAACCAACCAACAAGGGTAGTTTTGCTTTATTAATAAATAAGGCTAATGATTGCGAGGTTATCGGAATTAAAACCAGGACAGGAAGGAATTATTAAGGAGTTTAATAGTGATGAGATATCTCTGAAACTCATGGAGATGGGCTGTGTGCCAGGTGAAAGAATTATGATGGAACAGGTAGCACCTATGGGAGATCCCATCTCTGTAAATGTAGCCGGATACCACTTAAGTCTTAGAATAAACGAGGCTGAACATATCTTGGTCGAATTAATATATTGATAATCAATGTTTTAAAATGAAAATAGGGCTTTATTTTGGTTCTTTTAACCCTGTTCATGTTGCTCATCTTATTATTGCCAATCATATTCTGAACGAAACGGATATCGAGCGGATTTGGTTTGTGATTTCGCCACAAAACCCCTTTAAAAGTGAAACCTCGTTACTCAACGAATACCATCGTCTGCACCTGGTAAATCTGGCCGCCGAAAATGACAATCGAATTAAAGCATCCGATATCGAATTTGCTTTGCCAAAACCGTCTTACACAACAGCTACGCTAGCCTATTTAAAAGAGAAAAATCCAGAACATGAATTCTGCATCATCATGGGCAGCGATAGTTTTCAAAACCTACATAAATGGAAAAACTATGAAGTAATTGCCGGGGATTATGAAGTATATGTATATCTGAGGCCGGGTTTCGAAGTAACCAATCATATAAATGCGAAACTCCATATAGTTGAAGCTCCATTATTACAACTTTCGGCTACACAAGTACGTAAGTATATTAAAGAAGGAAAATCCATTCGTTACCTGGTTCCGGAGAATGTAAGAGAAGAAATTGAAAGAGGCGGGTACTATAAAAAATAATCTCAAAAAACAAATCCCAACGCCAGACAACCTAATACAATAAGTGGAGGTGCAATCTTTGTAAAGTTGAGCAACAGAAATGTTCCAAGTATAGTAAGAACATTAATAATACTGACTGTTTTAAATTCTGATACGGATATATCTTTCATGATATAAAAAGTGGATGCGATCATTATACCAATAACAACGGCATTAATTCCCTCAAGGGAACGATATACGGCGGCGTATTTTTTCAAATTATTCCAGATTGGAAAGAAGAACAATACGAGTAATGCGCTGGGAAGAAAAATAGCGATCATTCCTATCAAACAACCCACGATTTGCATTTCAGTTCCCATATCTTTTAATGCCATTCCTCCGGCAAATGAAGCAATGGAAAAAACGGGTCCGGGTACGGCTCTTACAATTCCCATAGCAGTATACATTTCTCTTTCGTCTATTTGTACAACATTCGGGTTTTTCACTTTTACTTTTTCAATTTCTGGCCGCACACTCCATTGCTCATACATCATTGGCATTAGTACTTGCCCGCCACCAAATACCAGGCTGCCCATACGATAGGTATTTTCAAATAAGTTGATCGGTTTTCTATTGGGCCACTCATCAATTCTTGCCCGTTCACTGATAAATCCGGCTGCAATAAAGATGATCCCGAAAAGCCAAAAATTCCACCACTTGATCTTTTTTGGTTTTTGTTCGGTTTGTGGAATACGTTTTCGGCTGAGGTTGGTAGCTATTCCACCCGTAAAAATTAAAGCAGGAATAACCCAGGGCTGACCAAACAAAAAATAAGTGGCCGTTGTGCTGACTATCATTATTACCCAGGTAATCGTATTTTTTATGGCTAATGGGAAAGCAATAAATGCCGCATATACCAAAAAACCTGCAGCCATCGGGGGAATGAACTTAAAAATATCAGTTCCTAATTGACGCTTGTCAATGTACTGTAGTAAGAAGGATAATGCTCCCATCAGAATGCAAGCCGGCAAAATCCAAACCAACAGCGTAATAATTGCCAGCGGAACTCCACCTCGTTTATAGCCAATCAATGTTAGTGTTTGGGTTGAAGATGCGCCGGGGAGTAATTGACAAAAAGCATTGTATTCCATCAACTCCTGCTCCGTAACATATGGTCTTTGTTGCACAAAAGTTTTCATCATCATACCAATATGCGCCTGTGGCCCGCCGAAAGCAGTAACACTATGCAAAAGAACAGCCTTTAAAAATGGTATATGGCGCAGCAGCATGGTAGATTAAATATAAATAAAATCACAAGGGCAGACACATTAATATATATTAGAATTTTTTCTTGACGAAATGGGTCAAGGTTATACTTCCAATTCTAAAGTACGAAAGATTTATGCTGGGAAATAATAACAAGCAAAAGACTATTTGCAGTAAATTCATATAAAACAATTCATGTACAAATTCTTTTTACCAGTTCTGCTCTTATTATCATGCTTTGAATTAAAAGCACAAACAGAGGTTAGCAAACTAAAAGAAAAAGCGGCTATTGCTGCTGATAAAATAGAAGCAAAGACAATTGCCTGGAGAAGGGATTTTCATGAATACCCGGAATTGGGCAACAGAGAAACAAGAACGGCAAAGATCATTGCTGAGCATTTGAATAAATTGGGACTTGATGTACAAGAAGGCGTTGCTAAAACAGGAGTTGTCGCCATTTTAAAAGGAGGAAAACCGGGTCCATGTGTTGCACTTAGAGCAGATATTGATGCGTTACCCGTCACAGAAAGGGGCGATCTAAGATTCGCATCCAAACAAAAAACAACTTACAACGGACAGGAAGTGGGAGTAATGCATGCCTGTGGACATGATGCGCATTCTGCAATGTTAATGAGTGTGGCTGAAATTCTGGCGGGAATGAAAAGTGAGATAAAAGGTACCGTGAAATTTATTTTTCAACCGGCAGAAGAAGGACCACCGGAAGGAGAAGAAGGCGGTGGTTATTTAATGGTCAAAGAAGGAGTGATGGACAATCCGAAAGTAGATGCCATTTTCGGGTTGCATATTTGGACGCATATTGAAGTGGGAAAGATCCACTATAAATCAGGCTCATTAATGGCATCATCCGATTGGTTTACAATAAAAGTTAAAGGAAAGGGAAGTCACGGCTCACAACCATGGGCAGGAATCGACCCGATACAAGTGTCTGCTCAAATAATTGATGGTTTGCAGGCAATTGTTAGCCGCCAGTCTGAATTAACCAAAGCTCCGGTTGTAATTACAGTAGGCAAAATTCATGGCGGGGTAAGAAACAATATTATTCCGGAAGAATGTATAATGGATGGAACGATACGAACTCTTGATTCAGATATGCAGAAAGAAGTGCATAAAAAAATAAAATTGACAGCAGAAAAAATTGCTGAAGCATCAGGTGCCACAGCAGAAGTAACGATCGATACTAAAACATTAGTAACGTATAATACTCCTGAACTCGTTAAAAAAATGCTTCCTACATTACAATCGACGGTTGGAACAAACAATTTGGTTGAAACAGAATGGGTAGCTAGTGCAGAAGATTATTCTTATTATGGAACAAAAGCCCCTTCCTTCTTTTTCTTTCTCGGCGGAATGCCCAAAGGGAAAGATCCAAAAACAGCACCGCCACATCATACAGCGGATTTTTATATCGACGAGAGTGGAATGAAAACAGGGATTAAAGCGTTTTGTGACCTGGTGTTTGATTATATGAATATGAAATAATTTTTCCGCAATAGTATGAGAAAAACTATCCTCGCAATTTTATTCTTACTTCCTTTTGTTGTTACTGCACAAAAGACCGACAAGAAATTACAGTCCAAATTAGAAGAAACTGTAAAAGGCTTCAATGGAGATATTGGTATTTATGTAAAAAATCTTCGCACTGGCAAAACAGCTTTTATAAATGCTGATACGATTTTTCCAACTGCCAGTATTGTAAAAGTGCCGATACTGGTTGGCATTATGGATAAAATAAATAATGGCGAACTGAAATACGATTCATCACTCGTTTATAAAGATTCATTGCTTTATGCAGGATCAGATATATTGGGTTCTTTTAAGAACAATGAAAAAGTGTTGCTGAAAAAAGTAATGATGCTGATGCTTACTACCAGCGACAATACAGCAAGCTTGTGGTTGCAAAGTTTAGCCGGAACGGGAACGAGAATAAACGAAATTTTGGCGGCTGCCGGATTAAGAAATACAAGAGTTAATTCCAGAACACCCGGCAGAGAAGAGAACAGAACTCAATATGGCTGGGGACAAACAACACCTGCAGAAATGGGAACATTGTTTGAAAAAATATACCGCAGCGAAATAATTTCTGCCGCGGCCTGCGAACGAATGATGCGAAGCCTCGGTAGAAATTATTGGGATGTTGATGAAGCGATTTCAATGATACCGCCCACCATAGAAGTGTTCAGCAAAAATGGTTGTGTAAATGCATCAAGAAGTGAAGTGCTGTTGGTAAACGCACCAAACAATCCGTATATATTTTGCATTTTTACCAAGAACAATAAAGACGTTAGCTGGACACATGAAAATGAGGCCTGGACGATGGCGAGAAAAATTTCAAAGATGTTATGGGATTATTTTGAACACGGAAAAAATAATATGAAATAATAAAAAGGAGAAAAAAGCCCAATTTTAATAAAAATTTTATATGAAACCGCTACTGTTTTTAATTAGTATCAGTTTGATTTTTTTATCCTGCCAAACACATTCATCCATAAAACCGCATTCCAATTTAAATATTACAGAAAAACAAAGGCAAGCTATCATACAATCTATTAATGGACATTTAAAAGTTTTAAACACTCGCCTTAAAGATTCTCCAATGAATCAAAAATTAATTGTTTTAAAACGACTTATGATGGAAAAGCTACAGAAATGGGAGTTAATTGCAGCATCAAAATAATGCAAACGTTGTATTTACCTACTTAAACAACTGATACACCACCCAACTCATCAGATAGGCCAGCCCGGTCATATAGATCAATTGAATAATAGGCCATTTCCAGCTTTTCGTTTCTCTTTTTACTACTGCCAGTGTACTCATACATTGCATGGCAAATACATAAAATATCATTAGCGATAATCCCGAGGCAAGATTAAAAACCGGTGTACCATCTGGTTTTACAGCCGCTTTCATTTTTTCTTTCAGCAACAAACTTCCTTCATCTTCATTTCCTACACTATATAAAGTGGCCATAGTGCCTACAAAAACTTCTCTGGCAGCAAAGGATGTAATTAAAGCAATACCGATTTTCCAATCATAACCCAAAGGAGTAATGGCTGGTTCAATGGCTTTGCCCATTCTTCCGGCATAGGAAGTTTCAAGCAAACTGGTTTGATAGTCTATCCGTAATTGATTTAAGTCTGCACCAGATTGTTTTTTCTGCTCTTCATATTGTTGCGTAACCTGATGCATTGAATCACCGGGGCCAAAAGACGACAAAGCCCACAACACCAAACTGATTATCATAATTACCTTTCCGGCATCAAACACAAAAATCTTCGCTTTGTTGATCATCGTTGGCAACACATTGTTCCAACGGGGCGAACGATAAGTGGGCAATTCGAGAATGAAAAAGCTTTTCTCATTTATTTTGATAAACCACTTGGCTATATAAGAAACGATCAACGCCATCACCAATCCCAGTAAATACAATCCCATCATCACTAATCCCTGTACTCCCAAAAATCCTAACAAATACGTTTTAGGAATCACCAATCCAATCAATATGGTGTACACCGGCAATCTTGCTGAACAACTCATCAATGGTGTGATCAAAATTGTAAGCAACCGTTCTTTTCTATTCTCAATATTTCTTGCACTCATAATGGCCGGAACGGCACAGGCAAATCCGCTGATCATCGGCATCACACTTTTTCCATTCAACCCTACGCTTCGCATCAATCTGTCAGAGAGAAAACTAATGCGGGCCATATAACCGGTATCTTCCAGCAAAGTGATCAGCCCAAACAAAATCATTATCTGTGGCACAAAAATTAAAATGCCACCAAGCCCTGCTATCACGCCATTTATTAATAGATCGGTCCACCGGCTTTCAGGTAATGCATTTGAAAGTGATTGTGATAATTCCGCAAAACCAATTTCAATCCAATCCATTGGATATTGCGCCAGCCAGAACACACTTTGAAATAACAAAAACAAAACGCCTAATAATATCAAATAGCCCCACACCCGGTGCAACAGTAAATTATCCAGCTTTTCTGTAAACAATGATTTTTGCAAAGGATCTGGCTCCGACACGGCTTGTTGCATGATATGCCGGATGCGGCTGTATCGCTGTAAAATTTCTTCGGCCTGTGTTTTTGTAGCGTTGAATTTATTTCTATCCTCGATCCGCTGAATTTTTTGCTGCAATATTTCATCCAGCTCAAAGCCTTCATGATTGATGAGGTAGTGGATGGCGGCATAATCACTTATATGCGGAATTTCTTCTTTTACCTCGTCAATAGCCAGGGAGCAGAGTGCATTATTATCTATAAAATCACGGGCAGGAATATGATAAAGATGTTGAGCGGTTTGTTCAATGGCTTTTTTTAATTGGGTGATCCCTTTATTTTTTCTTGGATTAACAGCCACTACCGGCACACCCAATTCTCTTTCCAATGCAGGAATATCAATTTTTATTCCTTTGCGATTAGCGAGGTCCATCATTGTCAGCGCAATCACCACCGGAGCTTTCAGATCAATGATCTGTGTGCAAAAAAGCAAATTCCGCTTCAAATTGCTTGCATCGGCCACCACCACAAGCACATCGGCTTTTATTTCTTTATCCTGGTTTAGCAAAACTTTGTAGCTCACCCACTCATCCAATCGCTTAGGGTAAAGACTATAAGTTCCCGGCAGGTCTATTATTTCTGCCTTTAAAGTATCTGATAAAGTAGTTGAGCCCGTTTTTTTATCAACCGTTACCCCGGGAAAATTGCCCACCTGCTGGTTAAGCCCTGTTAAACAGTTAAACAACGAACTTTTTCCGCTGTTTGGATTACCCACTAAAGCGATATGTAGCTTATCGGTTTTCAATTTGTTATAGCCTGCAAATGTAGATTTACAAGCCCAAATCACCTTACGAATTGCGATTTTTAGGGTGCTGTATCCGGAGAAGATTGGTTAGTCGGCCTTCTGTTCTTTGGGCATCGCCTGTTGCGTCGCTCCATTCATCGTTCGGTTCATTGGTCATCAGGCTTTACCCGAATTGCAGAATACCAGAAAACGGTTGGGTAAGGACTAAAATTTTACAATAAATAACATCAACCCTTTCGTTACTCCAATACCTTTGCAGCTCAATAACCAAATAAACATGTTTTCTAATATTTCCAAGGCCTTAATAGTAGCATTGATCTTATCGGCTTGTTCATCATCGTCAAAAACTGTTTCTAAAAAAACAGACACACAAACACTTGATAATTTAAAAGCACATATTCAATACCTGGCAGATGATAAATTAGAAGGCCGCCGCACGGGAACAGAAGGCGAAAGACTTGCAATGGAATATATTACCAACCAGTTTAAAGCAATTGGGCTTTCTCCTAAAGGCACGGAGTATTATACGCAAACATTTATAGTTAATGATGGCAAGCAAATAGGTGCCGCAACCAGCTTTATTATTAACAGCGATACATTGGAAGCAGGAAAAGAATTTTTTCCGTTTCCTTACAGTCCGGATATATATATAGAAGCATTACCAGCTATTGCAGTGCAAGAAGCAGAGATGCCATGGTTTTTCGATTTAAAAGAAACGTTGGAAGAAAATAAAACCAACCCGCATTTCGATTTGCCAGAATATGTAAGAACGAATGCAAAAAAAGCAAAAGAAAGAGGCGCTTCGGCCATCATATTATATAATTCATCAACTACCGATGATAAATTAGTGTTTGACAGTAAAGATCGTACAGCACAACAAACCATACCGGTTGTGTACGTTTCAAAAGCTGCCGCTAAAAAACACTTTAGTGATAATGCCGCTACATTAAGTATTAAACTTCGGGTTTCAATTGGAGAAAAAAACAGGCAAGGCTTTAATGTACTTGGATATATTGATAACAAAGCTGCCACAACAGTTGTACTCGGCGCACACTATGATCATTTAGGTTTTGGCGAAGATGGAAACTCAAGACATACTGCACATGAATTAGCCATACATAATGGCGCAGATGATAACGCCAGCGGTACCGCAGCATTAATAGAATTAGGAAGAAAATTAAAATCATCAAAAGCTACTAACAATAACTATCTCTTCATTGCATTTTCCGGGGAAGAACTGGGCTTGTATGGTTCAAAATATTTTGTGGAGAATCCTACAATTGATTTGAAGTCGGTAAACTACATGATAAATATGGATATGGTGGGAAGATTGAATGATAGCTCAAAAACTGTTACTATTGGCGGCTATGGCACATCCCCAATCTGGAGCGAAGTAATAAACAATAATCAATCTGCTCCATTATCAGTTAAAATTGATAGCAGCGGCACCGGTCCCAGCGACCATACTTCTTTTTACAGAAAAGATATTCCGGTGTTATTTTATTTTACCGGTTTGCATACTGATTATCACAAACCAACCGATGATGCGGATAAAGTAAATTATGAAGGCGAACAACAAATAATCAGCCACATCACTAAGTTAATTGAATCAGTAAATGATAAAGGCAAGCTTGCATTTTTAAAAACAAGGGAAGCACAAACAACTACCTCTGCCCGTTTTAGTGTTTCTATGGGTATTATGCCAGATTATACCTATTCCGGAGAAGGGGTAAAAGCCGATGGTGTAAGCGAAGGTAAGCCGGCACAAAAAGCAGGATTAAAAGCCGGCGACATTATTCTTCAAATAGGGGAGTACAATGTTTCTTCTATGGAAACATATATGCAAACTCTTGGTAAGCTTAAAAAAGGCGACAAGACGAAAGTTAAATTCAAAAGAGGTAACGAAACCTTAGAGGTGTTGGTTGAGTTTTAGTTTTTAACAAGCGACAAGACTTTCGGCACAATGAATAGCGTATTCTGTACTTATCTGTGTGGTCAGTGGCTAACTCAAAATGAATTAACTTGTACTAGAATTTTATTCTATGGCTGAACGTAATCAAAAATTAATTCTGGATACCGACCAACTCACCGAGGAGTTTTTTGAAGACACACGGCTACTTGGCATCATGGCGTCGGTTAAAGGGTATCAATTCTGCTGGCATCTCAACAACAGCATCGGCGTAAACTTTCACGATAACAACCTCGAAATACAACTCAATAAAAAGAAACGAAATTATTTTTTCACGGTGTATGAATATGCAGAGTCTACCCGTTTTCTTTCTCATTATTTATATAACAACCAACGGGACGGTGAATATTTATTACCCGAATTTAAACATCTCGATTTTTTGTGGCTGATGAAGGGCGATGAAGTAAGTGATGATTCCTTGCAGGAAACTATTCAAACAATAAAAACAATCACGACTGTTCAGTTGGTGGTGGAGTTAACAAATGAAAAGATCAAGAACAAAGAACATTTGGTCTTTTAAATTCTAAAATGTAAAAACTCAAATTCAATGTGGACAGAAATCGAAAACAAATTATACTGCAAGTTTCAATTCAAAAACTTTAGCGAAGCGTTTGCTTTTATGACCAGGGTAGCAATCGAAGCTGAGAAAATGGATCATCATCCTTTATGGACCAATGTTTACAATACAGTTGAGATTTGGTTAAGTACACATGATGCCGGTGATATTATAACAGAGAAAGATCATCTACTAGCAAAAAAAATTGATTTATTAATAGAACGCTGATATTTATGATTGTGATGATTTGCGCAGCAAAATCATAAACTTTCTTGACTACCATAATAATCTGCGTTCCCCCAAACTAACAAATTGCCACTCGCTTCCACCATATTGATGGTTCGTCCTGCTGCCTTTGGTTTCAATACAGAAACCGCAGCCAATAATTATTTTCAATCCAAGCCGGCAATTAGCAAAGAAGAAATACAGCAAAAAGCATTAGCAGAGTTTGACAATATGGTGCACACATTATGCAGTCATAGTATTGATGTGCTTGTAATTGAAGACACAAAAGAGCCGCCAAAACCAGATGCCATATTTCCAAACAATTGGCTCAGTACAACTCCTGATGGAAAGCTAAATGTCTTTCCCCTGTATGCACCAAACAGAAGAACTGAAAAGCGAGACGAAATTTTAGAAGAAATAGGAAAGAAGTTTCTTGTTCGGGATGTGCAGGACTGGAGCGAATACGAAGTAGAAGGAAGATTTTTAGAAGGAACCGGCAGCATGGTCATTGACTATGAAAATAAAATGATCTACGCCTGCATATCAGAAAGAACAAGTTTGCCGGTGTTGGAAAAATATGCAGCTACTAATAATTTCCAGGCCATTGTTTTTTTAGCAACTGATAAAAATGGAATGCCTGTCTATCACACCAATGTAATGATGGCACTGGGCGAAGGCTTTTGTGTGCTTTGCGAAGAAGCTATTGAAGAAGAATGGGAACTAATCGCAGTGCGACAATTATTAGAATCAACGAATCACACTATCATTACTATTACCCGTGAGCAAATGCATTGCTTTGCAGGAAATATGTTACAGGTCAAAAATAAAAAAGGGGATAAAATATTAGTACTTAGCAAAACAGCGTTTGATTCACTGCGAAAGGAGCAAAAGGAAATGCTCGAAGCTTATTCAACTCTATTACCAATTGCAGTTCCAACCATTGAAGAAGTAGAAGGAGGCAGTGTACGATGTATGATGGCAGAGATTTTTTTGCAACAACGCTAATCACGACGGTCGTTAATTTCTTTCAAGCAGCCTTATTTTTGTGCTTAGTTGTAAAAGCAATAAATAATGTAACAAAAAGAAAAAATAGTGTAAGACTCATTTCACTCTCTTCGTTTATTTTTGTTGCCCGAGAAATGAATGCACAAAACACACAGGAACTTCAAAAATTTATCTCAGACAATAACCTAAAAAGAGAGGATGGTATCATACTTTTTAGTGCCATTGTTACTGTGTATAAACCGGCTGAAACTTCTCATTTTAATTCGGAAATAGAAGTACTTACGCTACCACAGGAATTGGCGCTGTATGTTCTTGACTTTTTTGGAGCAGAGAATCCGCAAAAGGAAATGTATCGAACCAGCCAACAGCAGTTTGTTTGCTCATCACAGCAAGAGCTTGAAATCCTTGATTCTGAATCAGAGACCCGGTTGATAATATCTTTAAAAGCTGTACCAGGCCCTCAATAAAACCGGAAAAATTCAAATAATACTATACATTTAAGTTTCAAACTATTTATCGGTATGAAGCTGTATATACGCAACATGGCCTGCGAGAGCTGCAAAGTGTTGGTAAAAGAAGAACTTGTAAAATTGGGAAAACAACCATTACATGTTGAGTTGGGTGAAGTAGATGTTAAAGAAAAGCTTTCCGAAAAGGAAAAGAAACAATTTTCTACCGCTATTAAAAAAGCCGGCCTTGAACTTACCGCCAGCAAAGAAGGGGTGCTGATTGATAAGATCAAAGCAGTCATTACAGAGTATGTAGCCAATGCAGACCAAATCAGAAGCAAGCTCTCTACCTATCTTAGTAAGAAGCTGAATTACGACTATGCTTACCTATCCTCCTATTTTTCTACCATGCAAGCCAACACCATTGAGCAATTTACCATAAGCCTGAAAATTGAAAAAGCAAAAGAAATGCTGGCCGTTGATGGACTTACACTTACAGAAATAGCTCATAAATTAAATTATAGCAGTGTAGCCCATTTGTCAGCACAATTTAAAAAAATAGCAGGATTGCCGGCTTCACATTTTAAAAATTTGAATAAAGTTCGAAGGATAACGATACAGAATCTTTAGCCGAGAAAAGCTAAATGTTTACTTGTATAATTTTTTCTCCTTGTAAAATCATTCTGCCGATCGGTAAGCCTAAAATATTTTCTACTTCTTTCAAACTCTCTTCTTTTACACTTACTAATAAACCACCATTGGTTTGCGGGTCTGGTAGCAATGTAAAAGCTTCCATTACATTAACCCCTTTTTCAAATTTTACTTTATCGCTGTAGCCGTTCCAGTTTCTGGTGGTAGCATCAGGGAAAATGCGTTGTGATATATATTCCTTCACTCCTGTTGCAATGGGTAATTTATCGTAATAAATTTCTGCACTCAAACCGCTGCCTTCAGCCATTTCTATTAAATGTCCGAGTAAACCAAAACCAGTAACATCCGTCATGGCGGTTACTCCTTTTATTTTTCCCAACTCTTCACCTATTTTATTAAGTGTTGTCATTTGCTCAATCATTATTGGTAAATGTTCTTCTTTCAGCAATCCTCTTTTTTGTGCAGTAGATAATATACCAACACCCAACGGTTTGGTAAGAAATAAGTAATCGCCTTCTTGTGCCGTATTGTTTTGCTTCAGATTTTCTATTGGTACAATGCCTGTTACAGCCAGGCCAAAGATCGGTTCCTGCGAATCAATACTATGCCCGCCTGCTAATGGAATACCTGCTTCGGCACAAATAGATCTCCCCCCTTCAATTAATTGTTGCGCTAACTCTACTGGTAATTTTTCAACGGGCCACCCAAGTATGGCAATGGCCATTAAAGGTTTTCCACCCATTGCATACACATCGCTAATAGAATTTGCTGCTGCTATTCTTCCAAAGTCAAAAGCATCATCCACAATCGGCATAAAAAAATCAGTAGTAGAAATTAACGCCATGCCATTTCCAATATCATACACCGCAGCATCATCTTTACTATGAATGCCGACCAATAGTTTTTTATTATCAGGCAAAACAAAACAGCTTTTCAATATTTCATCTAAAACCTTAGGAGCAATCTTGCAGCCACAGCCTGCGCCACGGGAGTATTGGGTGAGTTTAATAGCCCCAATCTCTAAAGAGGAGTTTTGTTCTTGAATCATGCTTCAAATCTCGGAATAGTTTACGAGAATATAAGCGCAGAAACACAGAAGCGTAAAACCTAATAGTTAATCCGGAGAGCTGCACATAAAGACTCCAATTATTCAATAATGAATATTAACATAATCGGAGTATAAGAACCCTACTTCGGAGGGCAGGGAGGACGTTATTTCTTTCTCCTAAAAACTATCCCTGTATTTTTCTGAAAGTCGGAACTAAACCGAAGATTGTACACATCATCACCATCCCGAACAACAAGCAAACCAGTATTAGGAGGATATTTCCCCAAATTTTCTGCAAACAGTACTAAGGTGAATTCTTCTTGGCCCGGAGTTAAATAAATTGTTTTGCGGATAGCCGATGATTTTAATCCTTGCTTGGCCATGATAACTTCTCCATTCATAAATACACTCACTGTATCACCATCAATTTCTCCATTATCATATAAAGAAACTTGCAGGCTGTCGGATTTAAAATTCACTTGCTGAGAAAATTCTGATTTTCTTCCGGCAATGATGGCCGCTTTCAGTGTAATATCAATAGCAGATGTTTTTATTTCTGGCTTTATAGGAGTTATAGGCGCATCCGCTTTTACTATTTTATTTTCAACAACAGAATTAGGCATTGCCTCTGTTTTTGTAGCAATTTTTGTATTGGTAGCTACAACTTGCTTTACAGTAGCATTGGTTTCTTTTTTATCAGTAGTAGCTGTTGCAGTTGTTTTTCCAGTTGTTGGGTTTGTCGAAGTATTGTTTTTGGGGGCCGTAGTTGTATTAGTAGGTGTTTCTGTTTTTGTAATATGTTTTGTATTTGCAGCAACATCCTGCTTTACAACAGGGGTATTTTCTTTCTTGTCAGTAGTTACAGTGTTTGGTGAAGCATTATTTTTTGTTGATGCAGTTGAGTTGGAAGGAATATCTGTTTTTGCAGCAACATCTTGCTTCGGAGTAGTCATATTTTCTTTCTTCTCAACAGCTGTTGGGTTTGTTTTTATAGTTTCTGGGTTGGAAGAAGGATTGTTTTTAATTACGTCTTGATTTTTATTTGCAATAGCCTCTTGTTTTACAGTATTGTTTTTTGTTGCCGAAACTATTGTCTCTGCATTCCTTTCTATAACCGGCACTTCAGCATTATTATTTTTTTCCTCAACGGGGGGTTTTGTAATGGCCGCTATTGTGTTTGAGCTTGGGGTAACATCAACTTTTGGTGAAGGAATATCTTTTGTTGCTGTCTTCTGTATATTATCAGCTTTCTTTAGTGTAGTTAAATCAGCAGCAGTTGCCTGCTCTTCTATAGCAAGGGTAGTTTTTTCAGCGGCAGTAGAACTTTGATCTTTCTTTATTTCCTTAACAGCAACTTTTGTTTCAGCGCTGGTTGAACTACCAACAGACGAAGTAGAGTTCTTCATTACTATTGGCTTATCTGCAACAAGAATCGCATCGCCCATAGTTGTTAGCGGAGCAATACTTGTCGAAACATTCGAATTTGTTTTTTCCGGCTTTGCAATTTTTACAATCGGCTGTCCTTCTTTTCTTTCTTTGTAAAACACAACAGCATCTGCTAATTTCAATTCTTCTAAGTGTGGAAAAATTTTGGAAGCAGTTAAATCTTTTTCTTCCTCCAGGTCTACACGACCACTAACAGAGTAATATTTTTTAGTGACATTCGTTTTCCATTTACCGGCCAAATACCATGCACTATCACCTTTATCTCTGCGAAAAGTGCTGGTTACTTTTACTTTTTTATCCAACAGCTTGGGAAAATTATAAGAAACGATCTCATCATCTGTTACTTCACACACATCACCTATTATTGTTCCACTTACTCTTTTCACAATGTAGTACAGCACATCATCTACAATAAATTCGCTGCGGGAATAGCCATATACCTTGCCTTTGTATTCCGTCAATGCGATTTCAAATGACTGATCTTTTCTTGCCGTAGTACTGTCGTTGCTAACTGTACCTATCCAAAGACCAGTTAGCGACTGACCAAAAAAGAATAATGGTAAAAAAAGGAATAAACAGGTAAGCTTAATGCTTTTGTGGCACAGGCCGGCTTTGGAGTAAAAGTTGGTTGGCATTTTCAGGAGTTACGGATTTACACGGAATTGTATGTAATAACGAATTTATCCCCTCCCGATTGTGTAAAGATTTGAAATAATGTTTGTCATAATAGGCCAACAGAATTTCGAAACTTTCGGCGATTTTACCTTCTTTTAGCAGTAAAATGGCCGTTTTTGCATTCAAATGGCCCAATTTCTGGCTAATTCTGCTAATTGCATCAATGACCATTTGCTGGTCCAATTGACCATATTCCTGCACAATATGCGCCAACCGCTCGGTAAAAGGAATATCCAAAAAGTAAACCGGACTTTTTCGCATCGTCTTCCACAACTCATGTGGAATATTTACATGGCCGATTCGCTGACTTTCGTCTTCTAGCCAGATGGCAGTCGTGTTTTGAGAATTAGCCTGACATACACCCCCCCGCAACTGACACCCGAGTAAATTTTCAAACATTTCCTGCCCCGGTTGCTTCGGCATTCCAATGCTCCCAAAAGCAGAGCCCTTGTGACTAGCAGCGGCTTCCAGGTCAAGAACGGCCTCATTTTTCGCTTTTAAGGCGTTTAATAATTCCGTTTTACCAGATCCGGTATAACCACCCAGTATATTGAATTGGAAGGGAAGTTTGAACGCATCCAATACATAATTCCGGAATTTCTTGTACCCACCAATCAATGTATATACCTTAAATCCATACATATCCAACAACCATGAAACGGCACCACTGCGCATACCTCCCCGCCAACAGTAAACAAGTACGGAGTTCTGAGTCAGTAGTCTGGAGTCGGCTTCTTCATATTTCAGGCTCTTGTCTCCCGACTCCCGAGTCCTGACTAACAACTCAACCTCCTCCACCATCTTCCTCATCTTCGGTCCAAAATAATCTAGTCCAATTTTTATCGCTACTTCACGGCTTTGTTGTTTGTATGCAGTACCCACCACTTTTCTTTCCTCATCAGTAAACAATGGAAGCGAATGTGCTCCCGGCATGCAGGCATGTTTATATTCTCCCGGCGAACGAACATCAATAACAGGGTGATGTTTCGCCAGTTCAAGAAATTTTTCAATATGTATTCTTTCTGCTGCCATGTAATTAATTAGCCGATTGGCAAATTAGTTAATTTGAAAATGAATGGTATTCTTTAAATAAAAAGCCGCTCCAAAAAAGAAGCGGCTCGTATTATCATTCAAATCAATCAGCGGTTATCTATTCATCGAAGCAAGGAACTCTTCATTATCCTTTGTTCCTTTCATTCTGTTTTGCAACTCTCTCATCGCTTCTTCCACATTCATATCATTCAGGAATACACGGAGCAGGTTCATACGCTGCAACACATCTTTATCCAGCAACAGATCATCACGACGGGTAGATGAAGCGACAAGATCAATCGCAGGATAGATACGTTTGTTCGACAAACGACGCTCCAACTGCAATTCCATATTACCGGTTCCTTTAAATTCTTCAAATATCACCTCATCCATTTTACTACCGGTATCAACCAGTGCGGTAGCGATGATGGTTAGTGAACCACCAAATTCTATTTTACGGGCAGCACCAAAAAATTGTTTTGGCTTTTGCATTGCATTCGCTTCCACACCACCCGATAATACCTTACCGCTTGATGGAGCCACGGTATTATGTGCTCTTGCCAAACGGGTAATAGAATCAAGAAGGATAACAACATCATGTCCGCACTCTACCAAACGTTTTGCTTTTTGCAAAGCAATAGTAGAAACTTTCACATGTTTTTCAGCAGGCTC
>CAZXMP010000019.1:0-35232 GCA_964641575.1 uncultured Chitinophaga sp.
AGCTGGGAAAAAGCGGCCGGGGAGTATCTTGAAATTTTGAATTTTCCAAATTTTCAGGCAAAAAATTAGCAAAATCACACACTATTTCTGTTTCACAAAAAACAGGCGGATAAAAATTTTTTTTTATAAAAGAAATGGTGATATTCGCCATCCTGTCCAACTTTTTTTATTGACATTGTGTGAAGATTTTTTTTGGACAAATTGAGAAGAACAACTATAGTTAACACGAGATAAACTGCTTACTAATCTAATGGAGAAAAATGCTGAAAAAATCTGGACCAATTGTTTAAAGATCATCAAGGATATTGTTGAGTGGCAGCATTACAAAACCTGGTTTGAACCAATTCATCCTGTGTCGCTAAAAAATAATGTTTTAGTTATACAAGTTCCCAGCCAATTCTTTTTCGAATATTTGGAAGAACATTATGTAAATTTATTAGCGAAGACACTAAAGAGAGAGTTAGGTAAAGATGCCCGCCTTGAATACCGCATCATGGTGGACAGTGGTAACAGCAAGAACAAACCTGTTACGATGGATGTAAGCGGACAAGGATTTAAAACATTTTCAAACAACGAAATGGATTTTCCATTAGTCATAAATAATCCTGTAAAGAATCCGTTCGTAATACCGGGTCTGAAGAAGATGCAGATCGACCCGCAGCTTAATCACATTTATACATTCGAAGCATTTATTGAAGGCGATTGTAACAGAGTGGCTCGCAGAGCCGGTAAAACGGTGGCAGAGAAACCTGGAACCAACTCCTTTAATCCATTAGTTATATATGGTGGTGTAGGGTTGGGTAAAACTCACCTTGCACAGGCTATCGGAAATGAAGTGAAAAGAGCACATCCTAATAAAGTGGTCTTGTATGTAAGTTCCGAGAAGTTTATCAACCAGTTTATGGATCATAGCCGTAATAATGCGATCAATGATTTTATCCATTTTTACCAGCTGATAGATGTATTGATAATTGACGATGTTCAGTTTTTTGCTAAAGCAGAAAAATCGCAGGATGCTTTCTTTGCTATTTTCAATCACTTACACCAGTCGCATAAACAACTGATCCTTACCTCTGATAAATCGCCAAAAGATCTGGATGGTGTGCAGGAAAGATTATTGAGCCGTTTCCGTTGGGGTTTGAGTGCTGATCTGCAAGTGCCGGAATATGATACCCGAATTGAGATTCTGGAAAAGAAAATGAAGAATGACGGGTTGGAAATGCCCAAGGAAGTAGTGAAGTATATTGCCTATAATATTAGCAATAACGTAAGAGAATTAGAAGGTGCTTTAATATCACTGTTGGCACAATCTTCGCTTAATAGGAGAGAAATCGACTTAGACTTAGCAAAGAAAGTGTTACGGAATTTTGTAAAATCATCCAGCAAAGAGATCACTATTGACACCATTCAAAAAATGGTTTGTGAGTACTTTGATGTGTCGTATGACAAACTCTTGCAAAAAACCCGCAAGAGAGAGATTGTACAGGCAAGACAGATTACTATGTACCTGGCTAAAGCCTTTACAAAAAACTCATTAAAAACTATCGGGGAGCATTTTGGAGGAAGAGACCATACTACAGTCATCCACTCTTGTCAAACCGTAAAGGATCTGATGGATACGGATGGCGTTTTCAGAGAGAATGTATTGGAATTGCAACAGAAAGTACAACTTGCCGCTATGTAAGAATATCAAATCCGAAAAATATTACATCCCAAATTTCCCCAAAGGAATTTGGGATTTGTTTTATATGAGAATATTGAATTAGCCCATTGTTTTTTGGGATTTCTTAGCTGTAATCTTTATTTTTGCCCCCCTGTTGAGAAACAGGGTTTAGTTCTACTAGCACGGACTTTACTTTTAACGGACGGAGAGATGCCTGAGTGGCCGAAAGGAACGGTTTGCTAAATCGTCGTACGGGTTACACTGTACCGTGGGTTCGAATCCCACTCTCTCCGCTGAATATCTTTGCAAAGAAATGCAAAATGCTGTAAGTCGTTGACAAAAGGCATTTTGCATTTTTATTTTAGATTAACTCCAATGGAATAAGTCCGAAATTTTGAGAAAAGGCTAAAATAATTTCAATTAAGAAACTCGATTTTTTGAGAGAGTAATAAATTAAAGAAATAGATCAAGCAACAATACTCCGATAAGTCCAAGTACTGAGATCAATGTTTCCATTACTGTCCATGAAAGAAAAGTTTGTTTGAGGGAGAGGTTAAAAAACTCTTTGAACATCCAGAACCCGGAATCATTTACATGAGATCCGAATACGCTGCCAGTTCCAACGGCCAATACCATTAATTCCGGTGAAACAACACCTGATACTACTAACGGAGTGACTACGCCTGCAGCTGTTATCCCGGCTACGGTGGCAGAGCCAATAGCAACTCTTAGTAAAGCAGTAATCACCCAACCAAAAATCAATGGGGGCATTTGCAATTTACCGCTAAAGGAAGCGATGTATTTATCGGTGCCACTATCCTGCAATACCTGTTTAAAAACGCCACCAGCAGTAATGATCAATAAAATAACGGCGATACCGGCAATGGCATCATTGAGCCACTTCATGGTGGTTTCCATATTGTTGCCTGCACGGATACCAAAATACCACATGGCGATAAATACGGAAAGCAATAAAGCGATTGTAGGATCGCCGATAAACAATATTATTTTTTTCAGTAACTGGTCTGGAAGAAAATTATCGGCAATTACTGCCAATGTGATAAGTATCACCGGGAGCAATCCAATTAAAAAACTTGGAAATGTAGCAGGTAATACCTTGTCAACTTCCTGATCTGTTGAAAGAAAGGCTGATTTTATTTTTACTTCTATGCCCTTTAATAAACGACCTAAAAAAGGACCGGCGATAATTACAACGGGTATGGTAATGATCAATCCATAGATCAATGTTTTCCCCATATTGGCATTGAAAGCATTTACTAAAAAAACAGGGCTGGGATGGGGCGGAAGAAAGCAATGTGTAGCGGATAAGGAAGCCGCCATTGGGATAGCAACATATAGCAATGGTAGTTTTGCTTTGCTGGCAATGGAAAATACAAGCGGCACTAATATCACAAAGCCTGCATTATAATATAAAGGGATACCAATTAAAAAACCTGTTAACAATACAGCCCATTGAATATTTTTTTGTCCGAAACCATTGATAAGTGTAGAAGAAATTTTTTCGGCAGCACCACCTGCATCTAGTATTTTACCAAGGATAGCACCCAAACAAATAATTAATGCTAATCCCCCCAATGTATTACCTACTCCTTTTTCTACTGACTTAACAATTTGCATAGGTTCCATACCCAGGAAAATGCCGGAAAGAATAGCTACAATTAATAAAGATAAAAAAGGGCTTAGCTTTTTATAAGTTAAAAATATCTGCAGGCAGATAGCAAAAAATATGACAAGTAGCTCCATGTTATTCTTTTAATGGGCTGATAATTTTATTGATTTCTTCCGGAATATTTAGAACGGCTTTCAATGCCGGTTTGGGTTTATGATCTCTATCCCAGAGCAACGGATAATTGGTACGATCGGGAATTGGGTAACCATTTTTCCAGCTCATGCCATCCTGCACACCCCACAATGTTACCCGTTCAATTTTTTCTCTTTTGTTATAGAAGATCCTAAACAGTTCTTCGTAACGGTTGGTCAATAATGTTTGAATACTATCAGGCAATCCTTTTGAATACGGATCAAAAAAAGTTTTGAATTCTTCGAGCTGAAATTGCTTGTCACTCATTCCCTGTCCGATGATTTGGCCTTCTTTTGTAAGCGGTAATACATCTACATCCAATTCAGTGATCATTACTTTAACTCCACAGGCTGCATACGCATCAATGGCAGCTTCTATATATGCTGTTGTAGGATAATTCAATCCCCAATGCCCTTGCATCCCCACACCATCGATACGGATGCCTTCTTGTTGCAGCATTTTTACCAGGCGAACAATGCCATCTCTTTTTGCAGGCCGCCATGCGTTAAAATCATTGTAGTATAATTCAGTATTGGGAGCAAATTCGCTGGCAAACTTGAATGCATACTTAACTAATGTATCACCATTTCCAAATGCATTTACCCAGGTGGTAGGGCGGTAGCTGCCATCGTTGTCAATTACTTCATTTACCACATCCCATGCATGTACTTTACCAGCATATCGTCCTGCAACCGTTTTGATGTGATTGCGAAGCCGCTCAATCTGTTCTTCTTTTGAGTTAGGTTTTCCACTGGCATTGGTAAAAAACCATGAAGGGGTTTGGTTGTGCCAAACCAATGTATGACCAATGATGAACATCTTGTATTTTTCACCAAAAGCAACAAATGCATCGGCGGGGCCAAAATTAAAAACACCCGGCTCTGGATTGATCAATGCCGCTTTCATAGTATTCTCTAATGTAATAGAATTGAACTGGTGGATTACAATATCCTGTGAAGCCTTATTAGCACCGGAAATGATTTCGTCATTAACAGCAGTGCCTACTAAAAAAGCATCTTTATAAACATCTTTTAGTGCTGCATCACTTTTTTCATTTCTTGCTTTATCCGTTTTTTCATTACAATTTTCAAAACCAAGAATGATAAAAACTAATAATGATATTCTAAAAAGATTTTTTTTCATGCGGTTGGTTTTTCGAATTTTCTTACGCCACTGTATTAATTAGTTCTCCTATACCTTCGATGCGAATTCTTATTTCGTCGCCAGCTTGTAACGTAAAATCATTAGGGGGTACAATGCCGGTGCCTGTCATTATAAGACAGCCATTGGGAAAAGAACATTCACGGTAAACATAACTGACCAATTCTTCTGCTGTTCTTTTCATTTGATCTAGCGCAACAGTTCCTTCAAACACTTTATTTTCTTGCCGTAAAATATCAAGTGAAATAAGTGAGCTTTTATCCAGCGGTTTATCGGTGATATATATGCAGGGCCCCAATGCAGCACATTGGTCATAGGTTTTTGCCTGTGGCAGATAAAGCGGATTTTCTCCTTCAATACTGCGGCTGCTCATGTCGTTACCGATAGTGTATCCGATTATTTTTCCGGACGATGTTACCACCAGGGTTAGTTCTGGCTCTGGTACATCCCAGGTACTGTCTTTTCTGATCTTTACTTTTTGATTGTGTCCTACAATTCGATTAGGGGTCGCTTTAAAAAAAACTTCCGGTCTTGCTGCTTCATACACTTTTGCATAAAAATCTGCTCCGCCGGATAATTTAGATTCTTCCTGTCGGCCAACTTTACTTCGCAAGTAAGTAACTCCACAAGCCCATAATTCCTGTTGGCTTCCAATAGGAGTTAATATATCAGCTTCAGTAATGCCATTTATTTTTGTGGCTTTGCCTGATTCCAAAAAATCGGTGAGTTTTAAAAAAATAGAATCATCGTTGATCAAATTATCCCAATCGGATATGGGAACCGAGTAATATTGATTGTTGTGATCAATTAAAACGCCGGAAGTCAATTTATATATTCTCATTCTTATTTTCTTAGTTTGATTCGCAATACCTGCATATCATTGGTGACATAAATTGTTTTTTCATCGGCTGATAAAGCCACATTTGATGCGGATTCTTCCAGTTTAATTTTACCTAACAACTTTGCTTCGCTGTTGAATATCCAGATGCCTCCTGGTCCGCTTGCAAATACATTTCCCTTGCTGTCTATTTTCAAACCATCTGGTAATCCATTTACTCCTTCTCTTTCGTTAACGGTACTATAGAAAATTTGTCCATTGGTTAAAGAATCTCCTACTACTTCATAGATATACCAATTTGGTTTTTCCGGGTCAGAACAAGCAATGATCAATTGTTTTTCACCGGGAAGAAATGCAATGCCGTTGGGACGGGGAATACTGTCAACTAACAACACAACTTCGCCATTTGTTTTTACTTTGTAAACGCCGTTCCAAGGGATTTCTTTTTTGGGATCGGTATCACTTTGTGTTTCTAAACCATAAGGTGGGTCAGTGAAGAATAATTCGCCGGAGCTATTATACACAGCATCATTCGGGCTGCTGAATCGTTTGTTGTTATACCGGCCCGCCAGTGAAATATAGTTTGCTGCAGGTTTATCCAATGGGGCATCCATTCTTGCCATTTGCCTATTACCACACTGACATAAAACGAGGTTGCCTTTTGCATCTAATAGCAAACCATTCGATCCCATTTCACCGCCTCTGGGCACAGTGTCAGTATAGCCAGAAGGAGTGAGGTACACTTCCTTTCCTTTTTCTTCTGTCCATTTATAAACAGTATCTTTCGGCACATCGGAGAAAAGTAGCATATTATACTTTTCAACCCACAACGGCCCTTCACACCATTGAAAACCTTCGGCGATAATTTCTGCTTTTGCAGATGGAGAAATTATGGCATCCAATGCAGCATCGAAACGTTCAATGCTACCTGTTTCTTTATAAGTCACGGTTTGTTTTTTGTTTTGGTTGTTATCACATGCAATTAATGTTGCCATTAAACAGATGAGAAAATAATTTTTCATATAAAGCTTAAAATGTATTACAATAATTAAATGAATTTCAAACCTAAGTTCCCCTTTAGGGGACAGGGGCTTAATGTGAATCTCTTGTAACAACAGAACCTGAACTTCCCTGTAAGAAATCAAGATCTGCACCTTTATCAGCCCCCATTACATGTTTGATGTATAAACTCACATAGCCTCTTTCGGCTGCAGGCTTTGGTGCCAACCATTTTGCTTTTCGCTTCGCTAATTCTTCATCACTAACATGTAAATGGAGTAATCGTTTTTCAACATCCAACTCGATCATATCACCATTTTGTACCAGGGCAAGATTACCACCGATAGCGGACTCTGGTGATACATGCAATATGGCTGTGCCGTATGCAGTGCCACTCATTCGTCCATCAGAAATGCGAACCATATCCTTAATTCCTTTCTCCAGTATTTTTTTCGGTAACGCCATATTGCCTACTTCGGGCATTCCGGGATAACCGACAGGCCCAACATATTTCAATACCATCACACAGGTTTCATCAATATCCAAATCCGGATCATCCACTCTTGTATTATAATCTTCTATACTTTCAAACACAACTGCCCGGCCAGTATGTTTCATTAAGGCTGGTGTAGCGGCTGAAGGTTTGATCACCGCACCATTGATTGCTAAATTTCCTTTTACAACAACGCAACCAGCTTCCGGTTTTATAGGCGTACTGTACTTTGCAATTACATCTTCGTTATAACATTCAGAAGAATCTGCAATATTATCATGATGATTTTTACCGGTAACAGTAATTACATTTTTATGCAATTCTTTTTTTAATTCATGTAGAATGACTGGCAACCCTCCGGCATAATAAAAATCTTCCATCAAATATTTTCCGGAAGGCATCAGGTTCAACAGCAATGGAATTTTACTTCCAAGTGTATCAAAATCTTCTAAATTCAATTCAACACCAATTCTTCCGGCAATAGCGGTAAGATGAATAATAAAATTGGAAGAACCACCTACTGCTGCATTTACCTTAATGGAGTTTTCAAAAGCTTCTCTTGTTAATATTTTATCGATAGTTAAATCTTCCTTCACCATTTCTACAATGCGTCGTCCACTCAATTGTGCCATAACTTTTTTTCTGCTGTCAGCAGCGGGTATTGCAGAAGCACCGCTTAATGTTAAGCCCAATGATTCTACCATCACGGCCATAGTGCTTGCAGTGCCCATCGTCATACAATGTCCGATGCTGCGGCTCATACAACTTTCAGCAAATTCACAATCTTCCTGTGTCATCTTTCCGGTCTTCATGTCTTCATCAAATTTCCAGACATGAGTACCGCTGCCGATTGTTTGTCCTTTATAACGGCCGTTCAGCATAGGTCCGCCGGGTACAACAATAGTAGGCAAGCCAACACTGGCTGCTCCCATTACCGTTGATGGTGTTGTTTTATCGCAACCGGTAAGTAATACTACTCCGTCAATCGGGTTGCCACGAATAGATTCTTCTGCATCCATACTGGCTAAATTGCGAAACAACATCGCTGTTGGTTTCAACAATGTTTCACCTAAACTCATTATAGGAAACTCCAATGGAAAGCCACCTGCTTCCAGCACACCTTTCTTTACTGCTTCTGCATGGTCACGGAAATGTGCATTACAGGGAGTGAGTTCACTGAATGTATTGCAAATACCAATCACCGGTCTGCCATCAAACATATCAGTAGGCATGCCCTGGTTTTTCATCCAACTGCGATAAATGATTCCATCTTTATTTTTTTTGCCAAACCAATCGTGGCTGCGAAGTTTACCCCCAGCCCCTGAAGGGGAGTTACTATCTTTTTCCTGTTTCATTATATCTAGAATTAATTATTTTATTTCAACTCTTTTCCCCGTTCGCATTGCTTCGTACACAGCCTGTAAATATTTTACATCCCGTTTTCCCATTTCTCCCGGTACAATACTTTGTTTATTATTTTTTACAGACAATGCAAATGCATCCATTTGTTTAGCCTGCTGGTTTACGGTTGGAAAATTCATGGCACCTTCCGGTGTATTTCCTTTTTGTCCATTATAATTATAGGCAGAAGTTAATTCAAATATTCCTTTATCTGTTTCTGATTTTAAAAAGTTCATATTGTCGGCGTAGCTTGTAATTCCTTCTCCTATTAATCCACCGGGAAATTCAAACTGCCATGTCAACGATTGCTCTACTTCTTTAAATTTCTCCAGATCTGTTTTTACACCTTCTACTGCTGTTACAGCAATAGGTTCCAAGCCGGTTGTATAACACATACCCTGTATTACATAAATGCCTACATCCATCAACGGGCCGCCTCCGGCATATTTTTGTGTTAATCTCCATTGAGAAGGGCCGGCTCTAAATCCAAATCCACCGCTTATCTTTTTAATATTACCATATATTTTCTGTGTGCCTAAACGAACCATCTCTTGATTGTATGGTTCAAAGTGTAAGCGATAACCAATTGAAAGAAGTTTGTTTGCTTTTTTACTTGCGGCAAGCATTTTATCACAATCTTCTACTGTGATCGCCATTGGTTTTTCACAGATCACATGTTTGCCAGCATCAAAACCACGAATGGTATATTCCGCATGCATATTATTGGGCAGCACTACATAGATAATGTCAATGTCAGGATTGTCTTTTACAGCATCATAATTATCATAACTGTAAATATTTTTATCCGGTATATTGTATTTTTCTTTCCATGCTGCTGCTTTAGAAGGAGTGCCGGTAACTATTCCTGCGAGGTAGCAATGCTCTGTTTGCAGCAGGGCAGGAGCTAATTGTCCTCCGGCGTACCCACCGAGTCCAACTAATGCAATACCGAGTTTTCCATTTTTAGCAGACATGGGTTTCTGTTTTTTAGTTTCGTCGTTACAATTACCAACTGCAGACACAAATGGAATACTTAATCCTGCAAGCCCTACATCATACAGAAATTTTCTTCTTGATTGTTGATTGTTACTCATAAAATAAATTTATGGTTTACAAAATGGGTCACCTTTTCATGAAAAAGCAATTTCACTATTGTGCTTGAGCCTCGCAAATGTTGAGTAGTGGACAAAGCGTACAAGAGTGCGACGCAACTGGGATGCTAGTAGTACCACAGCCAGGTCAATTCTTTCCTTGCCATTTTTTTATATGCTCCGCTACTTCAACCATTGGTGCAATCCAGATATCTTTTTCGTTTTGTTTTAAATAAATCAGCAACTCACGATGTGCAGGAATGGAAACATTCAATCCATTGCCACCACCTACACCATGAAATAAAATAACCAGCAAGGAGTTTGTTTCAACAGCCTGGTCCACCCATATTTTCATTTCCTTAAAACTGTGGTTATTCACCATATAGCAATCAACATCATTTAAATCAACTTTATCAATTGTGTGCATTTGAGAACGAACATTTCTCATAGCAACGAAATCATTCTTAAATGCATTGCCGTAAGAGGAATCTCCAATTTTTGTATCTGCGCAAGGAAATGCAAAAGTTCGTTGTGTTTTTCCATCCATCGATTGCAATAGCAGGTTGGTGGTCTTTACTTCATCTGCTATACGCTGAACAGTATAGTTGGTTAGATCATAATCAGGTGGCACCCACTCTCTCCCTTTGCCACCATTACAGGGATGATACATGGTATGATTGCCTAACTCATGACCTTTCGTGGCAATTTTTTTCCAGTCGTTCAAACGGGAACGCATGGAAGAGGAAAACCCAGTAATATAAAAACTGGCTTTTAATCCTAATGAATCAAGTACTGGTACTGCATTATCTAAATGTTCATTGATCGCATCGTCATATGTAATAACCACTGCGCATTTTTTTCCCTGCCAGGTCAAGTTGAATTGTGCAATTACTGGTTTTGCTACCAATAATTGAAGTAAAACAGTTATTGCTATTGATCTTTTCATTTTTTATTTTAATGCCAATACCACCACAGAAAAAGGTGGAAGTTTAACTGAAAGATGGTTTTCATTCATGGTGGCCCCATTAAATACTGCTGGTTTTACCTTGTCAGGATTTTCAAATGTATTATGGTCTTGCAATTTGCCTGATTGAAGAATTCTACCGCTAATGGTACTTGCTGATACACCGCCAAGGTCAATTTTCATTTCCTGGGTAGTATTGGCATCCATGTTCACGAGTGATATATGTATGGTGCCGTTCTTGTCTTTAGAAGCAGAGGCCGAAACAGCTTGTATCCTTTTTTCTCCGAGTGTATAATCTTTGCTGGTCATAGCTAACGGAATCATTACTGCATCCTGGTGCACATTGTACATCTCCATTACATGATACGTGGGAGTGAGAACCAGTTTTTCTTCTTTAGTGAGTACAACGGCCTGCAATACATTCACCATCTGTGCAAGGTTGGCCATACGTACCCGATCACAATGATTATTAAAAATGTTTAATGATAAGCCGGCGATCATGGCATCCCGCATACTATTTTGTTGGTAAAGGAATGCACCATTATTACCAGGTTCCACTTCATACCAACCGCCCCACTCATCTACGATTAGTGCTACTCTTTTTTGCGGATCATATTTGTCCATCACATCACTGTTATTTTTTACCATTCGCTCCATCTTCCAAGCCTGTTCCATGGTTCTGATATATTCATCTTCGGAAAATTGTGTAGCCGATCCTTTTTTAGACCAGTTGATAACAGAATAATGATGAATAGAAAGGCCTTCTATTCGACGAGCAGGAATATTTTTCATTACAGTTTCTGTCCACGCATAATCTTCTGTACCGGGGCCAACTGCAATACGAAATAATCCTTCTGTATTGCTATAACTCGTCATCATCGTAGCATATTTCCTGTATTCATTAACGTAGTAGTCGGCTGTCATATGGCCACCACAATCCCATGATTCATTCCCTACACCCCAATATTTTACATTCCAGGGTTTGTTTCTTCCATTTTGCATTCTTGTATCCGTTAAAGAGCTGGTGCCATTGGCATGATTGACATATTGCACCCATTCCACCGCTTCCTGTACCGTGCCACCGCCCATATTTACAGCGAGATAAGGTTCGGCACCAATCAATTCGCAAAAATCAAGAAACTCATGTGTACCAAAACTGTTGTCTTCTCTTACATTACCCCACGACATATTCTCAATATGTTTTCTTTTATCTTTTGGACCAATAGCATCTTTCCAATGATAAATGTCAGCAAAACATCCACCGGGCCAGCGCAGCACCGGGGTTTTTAGTTTTTTCAAGGCATCTATTATATCAAGTCTAACCCCATTTATATTAGGGATTTTCTTTTGCTTATCACCTACATAAATTCCATCGTAAATACAGCGGCCGAGATGCTCCGCAAAGTGCCCATAAATATTTTTATTGATAGTATCTCTGGATTTTTCAGGAAAAAGCACAATTCGGTTTTGGGCAAACAGTAGCTGTCCGCAAAATGCTGCGATAACAATTGTGATATTATGTTTCTTCATGCTCGGTTATTTATCAGTTCTAAAAGGTGAAGCGGGAAGGCCTTCTTTATTATATAAATTTGGATTCACTGGATTATCAGCCCATGCATATCTTACATACATCGGATTTGAAATTATTTCACTCCATACTATAATTTTATCCCCTTCAATTTTTGCTTTGGTCCACACAAATTTCTTATCGGCTCCTGCAATAGCGAATTCACCCAATTCTTCTCCATCATTGCTGATCAATCCGCTGCCAATATGATCAAAGGAGATAATGATTTTATTGCCTTCAATCGTGGATGATCGGTAAATAGGGCCGGAGTAAACAATATTTTCTCCATAAACTATTTTTTGTGCGGCTAATGCCAATCGTTCGCCAACATCTTTTTTATTGTCAGGATGAATATCATTCCATTCTCCCAGGTCAATTGCTACAACCATCGCTGTAGTCGGAACAGATAACGATTTTAATTGGGCTTCTCTTAATTCTGCCCACTGACTTTCTGAAGGAAGATAATTTGCATCCATAAAATTTGGAAGCTGTACATATAAAAAGGGAATATCAGCTTGTTGCCATTTATTTCTCCAATCTGCAATTTGTGCAGGTTGGAGTTTTGCATATTCAGCCCCCCGGCTTCCATTACTTTCTCCCTGGTACCAAAGAATTCCTTTAATGGAATAGTTGATGACAGGTGCTACCATTGCATTGTACAGCGCAGTCGGTTGATTTTGTGCATTGATACCAACCACAACAGCACCAGTGCGGGGAAGAAATACTTCTCCAACTTTATATTGCCAGGTGCCTTTTAAGTCAATCGTATCATTGCCGGTAAATATGCAATAAGGTTTATCGGGAACAAAGCCGCCTTTACCAGCGTTGTTGGTTACTTTAACTACAAAAATATTTTTACCTGTCTTTAGTACATCTGCTCCAATTGCATATCTGCGCTGTGGATACATATAGGTTGTAGAGCCAACCTGCTTACCATTTATATATAAAGCATCTGCATCTACAATTCTCCCTAAAAAAACTTTTGCCGGTTTTCCGATCATGGATGTGGGGATATCAATTTCTTTTCTATACCATACAACGCCGTTAAGGTCTTTTATTCCCTGGTCTTCCCAATAGCCGGGAATATTTATTGGGCGCCACTCTTTCGGAATATAATTTGTTTCAAACCATTTTGGACTTTCCATTGTTCCTTTATCTTTCGATGCAACTGGTCTGTTTGCATTCGCAGCTTTACGATTCAGATCATTAACGTAAGCGGTGTCTTTATTTTTTTGAATAGTAGTTTGCAGCGCAGGAAATTCTTTTAAGCCTTCTTCACTTGTCCATGCTTCGATAGGCGTACCACCTACACTTGCATTGATCAAACCAATCGGTACCCGATCTTTATCATAGATTTTTTTGGCAAAGAAATAAGCAACAGCAGAAAAAGGTCTTACTTGTTCTCCTATGGCAGCTTTCCAAGAGCCATCAGGTAAATCATTCTTCGGGGCTCCCAAATTGTTGCTAACTGGAACAAGGAATTGTCTTATCTCAGGATAGTTCGCTGATTTGATATCTGCGGCATAAGTTATATCATGGATGTTCAACTGGTGCACCATGTTGCTCTGGCCACTGCAAAAAAACACATCGCCAAATAAAATATCTTTTATTGTAATTGAATTACTTGCTGTAATTGTTAGTGTATATGGTCCACCTGATTTAACTGGTGGTAGCATAACAGACCAGTTGCCATCAGCACTGGCTTTTGTTTTGTAGATCTTACCATTAAATTTCAAACTCAGTTTTTCATTCGCCGCCGCCCAGCCCCAAATTTTTAATTTTGTATCTCGTTGTAAAATCATTCCATCGCTGATCAGCCGGGGAAGTTTTACCTGTGCCACTGCACATATTGTAAAAAATAGAATGGTATTAAGTATAATAAGCTTTTTCATATTTCCTTATTGAACCGAAATTATTTTGCTTACCACATTACTGGTTGTTTTGTTTTTCACCCCTGGCTGACCACCGCCAATGCTTATCGTTAATTTTTCTTTTGGCTGATAAGCAGTTCCGCTTTCATCAATTAGGGATAATTGTTCGGGAGTTAATTTGAAGGTGATCGTTTTGCTTTCCCCGGATCTTAGTTCTATTCGCTTAAATCCTTTTAAAGCCCTGACGGGATTAAGTCCGTTCAAATTATTGTATGCAATATATAATTGTACGACTTCCTCTCCACTTTTTTTTCCGGTATTTTTTACAACAACCGTTGCTATTATATTTGTCCCTTTTGTAACAACGGATGGCACTTTTAAATTGCTGTAAGTAAAGTTTGTATAACTCAATCCATACCCAAACGGATACAATGCTTCTCCTGAAAAATAACGATAAGTCCTTCCTGCCATATCATAACTCATAAATGATGGAAGATCACTATCAGTTTTGTAAAACGTTACGGGTAATCTTCCCGCAGGGTTATAATCTCCAAACAAAACATCTGCGATAGCAGTACCTGCACTCTGACCGCCATACCATGCATTTACAATTGCAGGAATATTTTCACTTTCCCAGGGGGTAGCAATTGCACTGCCTGTCATCATTACAAAAACAACAGGTTTTCCGGTTTCTTTCAAGGCTTTTAGTAGTGCTGTTTGCACAGCAGGTAACATAATAGAGGTGCGATCGCCTCCGTTAAAACCAGGGTAATCTACTCTCATTTCTTCGCCTTCTAATTGTGGCGATATACCGCCAACAAAAACAATGGCATCGGCATCTTTTACCCGGTTGGTCAACGCTGCAAAATCTGTTTTTTCAAAATTACCCGTTCTTAATCTCACATTCGCTTTGCCATCACCTTGCCAGTACTCAAGCACAATTTTGTAAACAGAATCTTTTTTTGTTTCTAACTTATACGTTCTTGCACCCCAACGATTACGTTCCCATGCATTTAGTATTTCTCTATCGTTGATCAAGAAGCGATAACCGTCATCTGCTTCTACTTCAAATGTAATATCACCATCCTGTGTTGGGGTAAAATCGCTGCTGTATTTTGCAGAAAAATTAGTTGCTTTCATGGCACCCACCATGCCTTCTCCTTCCTGCCAGAAATTATCAATTTCTTTTTCTATTTGCACAGCTACCGGCTCGCCGTTCATTTCCTTATTATTAAAATACTCGGCTTTAAAACCTTGTTTGCCTTCCCACCTGAATTGACTCTTCACATCAGCATAGACTAATAATGTATCATTGGTAAAATTGATCGCTTTCTCATATACTACTTTAGCTCCGCTGCCTACTTTATCTTTTATTCCCTGCAATGCACTTATCACTTGCGTAGGGATGCCGTTGTAGTTGCCTAATACTGCAATGGAGTTATCCGCATTTGGTCCTAACACTACAATCTTTTTTATTTTTTTGTTTAATGGTAATGTATTGTTCTCATTTTTCAACAATACAATTGATTGCTGCGCCATTTTCAAAGCATGTGCCTTATGTGCCGGAGCTTCCAAAGCACTTGCCGGTGTTTGCGCATATTTCACCATTGATGGCGGATCAAACATGCCTAAGCGAAAACGAATCGTAAACAATCTGCGCAGGGATACATTGAGTTGCTCTTCTTTTATCAAACCAGTTTTTACTGCGTCCACTAATGTTTTATAAACGGACTGACCACATTCCACATCCGTGCCGTGCAATACTGCATCAACTGCAGAGGCTGTTGCATCCTTATGTGTTTTGTGGTATCGATAAAAATCATCTACTCCCCAGCAGTCACTCGTTACATAACCTGTAAATTTCCATTGCTTACGTAAAATATCATTCATTAACAGATCGCTGGCGCAACAAGGCTGTGTATTGACAGCATTGTAGGCACACATTACACCAGCTACATTGGCATTTACAATTAATTCTTTAAAAGCAGGTAAGTAGGTATCCCACAGGTCATACGAAGAAGGATTAAAATTATCGGAGTGTCGTGATGGCTCCGGTCCGCTGTGCACTGCAAAATGTTTAGCACATGCTGCCGCTTTTAAGTATTTGGGATCTTCACCTTGTAATCCTCTTACAAATGCTTTTCCAAGCATAGCTGTCAGAAATGGATCTTCGCCGTATGTTTCTTGTCCTCTTCCCCAACGAGGATCTCTGAAAATATTAATGTTTGGTGTCCAGTAGGTTAATCCAAGATAACGTTCGCCAGTTTTTCCTGTTGCTATTGCTTTGTTGTGAATGGCTCTTCCTTCTAATGCCGAATAATCGGCCATGCGATGCAAAGAATTTGTATCCCAGGTGGCAGCCATTCCAATGGCTTGCGGAAAGGAGGTGACTTTAAATGGAGTTCTTGCTACACCATGCAGTACTTCATTCCACCATTCATAGGGCAAAATTCCTAATCTGGGAATACCTGGCGTTGCATTGAGCATTTGCGCCACTTTTTCTTCCAGTGTTAGGCGACCTACTACATCGTTGACCCTTTGTTCAACAGGAAGTTTATAATTCCACATTGGGAATGATTTATAATCCTGCGTACTTGCATTGACACTGGCAAGCATCAAAACAATCGTTATTATTTTTTTCATATATCCGATAAAGAGGTTTATTTATAAACGTCATCATCATTTTTTACTTCAAACCAATTATAAGCAGCAATAGTATTGGAGGATTGATTGCTGGATGTAGCGTACATACTATATATACAACCCACAAATCCACCGGCTGATTTTGTACTCAGGTATTTTGCATCAGCATTGTCTAATAATAATTGCCAGTTATTTTTTTTGATCGCATAATAAAATGCGTACTTATCTCCGTTGGCTTCTATTTTAAAGAAAATATCTTTGTTGATCTTGTTGGGTAATATTTTAGTTGTAACCAATTCCGCTCCTTTGTACAGCTCTACTACAGGCTTTCCATCTTTTATTGATTTGCACACATAGTAATATGTTTTTTCATTTTGAAATAACAAGAGTCCTGCTTTCTCATTTTCTTTTTTAGGAATGAAGTTTAGTGAAGTAGCTGCATATCCTTTGAGATGGGGCTGATGAAAACCAACAAAAGATGGATTGCCTTTCCCTGCGCAGGTTTCTGGACGTAGATTTAGTATAAGTGTACCGGGTTTGCTAGCAAGACTATGCCATTCATTTCGCACTGTTCGTAGAAACTGGTAGCGGATGTTTAAATTATTGCTATTGAAATCATCATGGAAAAGATAATTACCATTGTATGGTTCTCTTTTTGAATCGGCAATAGCATTAATGGGGTAGGAGTATTTTATTTCATCCCCACCTAAATCAAATTCAGGCCAGCCATCTTTCCAAATTACAGGGGCCATAAAAGTTTCTCTTCCGGTATTATAAAAATCTCCTTCATAAGGACGACAAGCTAAAAATATGCCCCACCATTTCCCATCTTTTCCTTCAACAAAATCTGCATGCCCTGCGGTAGTGATCGGATTTTTTCTTGTTGGATCTAGCTGACGTTGAGTTAGAATAGGATTCTTTTCATAGGAAACAAAAGGCCCTTCTGGTGATTTGCTTCTGAACACAACTTCAGAATGATTGTAACCGGTACCACCTTCTGCACAAATCAAATAATACCAACCATCTTTTTTAATGAAATGCGGGCCTTCTATCCAGACTGGTTTTTTGGCCATATCAGTGCCGCCATTGATCAATAATTTTTCTTCACCAATTACTTTGAGATTGACTGCATCAAATTCAAACATCCGTATTGTACGATGTCCATCATGTTTGGAAATATTATCGGGAGGAATACTATTGTATACGATATACGATTTTCCATTATCGTCAAAAAACAAGGAAGGATCAATGCCATTTACCTGTGGTAATTTAACGGGATTACTCCAGGGGCCTTTGGGGGCTTTTGCAGTAACAACAAAATTGCCGAGCTTACTTACTTCGGTGCAAACAATATAAAATGTTCCGTTATGATAGCTGATAGCAGGAGCAAACAATCCTCTTGAAACTCCTGCACTGTCAAGGTTTAATTGTTCAGGTCTGTTTAATGCATAGCCAATTTGTTTCCAGTTCAACAAATCTTTGCTATGAAAAAGAGGTAAACCCGGATAATAAGCAAATGATGAATTGACAATATAATAATCGTCTCCCGCCCGGCAAATACTTGGATCGGGATAGTAACCAGCGAGTATAGGATTTTGGAATGATTGTGCTCTTGTACTCATCAATGAAATACATAGCAAGCTTACCAAAAAATATTTTTTCATCATTGTATTCGTCATTTAGTTATTCCGGTTTATAAGGCTCTATTGTATGAATGAAACCATTTTCATAGTACGTTATTTCGGTAACTTTTACACTTCTTAAATGTGTAACACCTTTTGATAAACTGGAGTCATGATAAAATAAGTACCACTTGCTATCAAATTCGCAAATTGAATGGTGAGAGGTCCAGCCAACAACCGGGTTTAAAATTCTTCCAGCATATTTGAATGGGCCGTATGGATTATTCCCAATAGCATAACATATAAAATGTGTATCACCGGTGGAATAGGAAAAATAGTATTTGCCGTTGTATTTATGCATCCAGCTTGCTTCAAAGAAGCGTCGATCAGTATCTCCGGCAAGTAATGGACTTCCTTCTTCGTCAGTAATGATCAAATTTTTTGGAGTTTCAGTAAACGAAAGCAGATCAGTTGATAGTTTAACAACCTTTGCGCACAAAGCTGGTTCGTTATCTTTTGGTAAAAAAGCAACAGGGCTTTCCGGTTGCTGATTTTTAAAACTGCCGGTTCTCCAGCGTTGTAACTGGCCACCCCATATACCACCAAAGTACATATAGTAATTACCATCATCGTCTTTAAACACAGCTGGATCAATCGAAAAACTTCCTTTGATAGCTTCGGGTTCTGCAGTAAATGGTCCGACAGGTGAATTACTGGTTGCAACGCCAATGCGAAAGATGTTCTCATGATCTTTTGCCGGAAAGAATAAATAATAAGTGCCATCTTTTTCCGCAGCATCGGGGGCCCACATTTGTTGCTTAGCCCAAGGCACATCGTTGACATGAAGGGCCACACCATTATCAATTGCTTCGCTCTGTGGTGAGTCCATGGATAGTACATGGTAATCTTCCATAGCAAAATGACTTCCCAGGTCATCAAAAGCATCACCGGCATCTATATCATGCGATGGATAAATATAAATTTTTCCATTGAACACATGTGCTGAAGGATCTGCTGTATAAATATCTTTTATAAGCGGTTGTGAAATGGCACGATGATTCAACTTGTCAAAGTCAATATGGTCAATCGGATCTTCTGGCATTGTTTAGATATAAGTTAGGTGGTATAATTTTTAGTTAACACTACGACGTTGTTTCAAATCACTTTCAATCTGTACTTCCATTTTTTTATTAATCTTATAAAAGAAAAGTAATGCAGCACCCACTAAAAATGGAATAGCAGGGAAAATACTTACCAAAAGTTTCGAAGCATTTACGGCAGTTGCGGTTTGGCCAGTAGTACTATTTGGAATATAATCATACATTCCTAAAATCCAGGTTAGTAATGAACTACCAATGGTCAATCCGGCTTTCAACCCCACCATCATCGCAGAGAAAATAATAGCGGTTGCTCTGCGATTATTTTTCCATTCGCTGTAATCGGCTACATCTGCTATCATAGCCCATAATAATGGAATGGTAATGCCATAGAAAAACCCGTGCAATATTTGCGAGGCAAACATTAATCCGGTTGATTTAGCAGGGAAAAAATAGAAAATAAGAATAAAAAATGTGGAGATGACCAGTGCGATTCCAAACACATCTCTCTTGCCATATTTATCTGCTAAAGGTTTTGATAAGGTGATACCAATTATCATAAACAAAATGCCACCGGCATTGAAAAGTCCAAAGCCTGCAGAGACAGGATCTTCTCCAAAGAAATTCATACCAATTCCTGATAGTGCATTTGTAACAGGAACAATAAAATTGGTAAGACTTTCTTTATCTACATAATTTTCAAAATAATAAACATATCCGCCGCCCTTCATGGCTAATGTAATAAATACAAGAGTGGTTAAAAGTAACATAATGAGCCAGGGTTTGTTTTTCTTCAAATCACCCAAGTCTTCACTCAAACTTGATTTTTGTTCAGGCTTTGGAACAATTCTTTCTTTAGTGGTTAGAAAAGTTATTATCAGCATAACTGTTCCGATAATCGCCAGCCAGGTCATCACTTTTTCAATACCAGCTGCTTTGTCGCCATTACCGGCCGAAATAATGATTGAGTACATAAAAACCTGTACAAAGAATTGTGCAAACATTACTGCTACAAAACGATAAGCTGACATGCTATTCCGTTCTTTCATGTCGCCAGTAATTACACCACTTAATGCAGAGTAAGGAAGATTGTTGGCCGCATAAAATAATAGCAGTAAAGTATAGGTTACTACTGCATAGATCACCTTCCCTTTGTATGAAAAATCGGGAGTACTGAATGCGAGTAGTGCTATTACACCCAGCGGAATGGCTGACCATAATATCCATGGTCTGAATTTTCCCCACCTCGAATTTGTTCTGTCTGCCAAAGCACCAACTATTGGATTGAATGCAAATGCGGCAATAAGTCCGACCGTAAGTGTTATTGCAGAAGCATGTTTTGCATCGAGCCCATAAATATCAGTATAGAAATATGCTAAGTATGTCACTAGTGTTTGAAATACAAGGTTAGCTGCCAGATCGCCGAGGCTATAGCCTATCTTTTCAAATACCGTCAATTTTTGTGAGGCGTTAGTACTCATGGTGTAGATTGTTTTAAAATCAGAATCCTTTTTTTTCGTTCTTTTTTGTTTCTATCACTTTATAAAAAGCTGGTTTTGGTTGTAATGCTCTGTCAAATAACAAAGGATGATTGGTTCTGCCTCTTACGGGCCAGCCATTCAACCAACTTTGTCCATCATCTACTCCCCAGAAAGTTACTCTTGTAATTTTGTCTTTGTGTTTTAAGAAAAGATTGAACAAGGCTGCATAATCATTGGCTAATTGTTGTTGCACACTATCGGGTAGTTCGTTAACGTATGGATTTAATGAAGGGTCTTCTTTCATCCGCTGGCTTACATCGGCTCCGGAAAAATTCCTGGGTAACACTTCAATATCAACTTCAGTGAACATCACTTTTAATCCCAATGCCGAGTATTCCAAAATACTTGCTTCAATATCTTTAAATGGAACCTTACCTACATGCCAATGCCCTTGAATACCTACGCCATCAATGCGAACTCCGGCAGCTTGAACTTTTTTTACTAATGCAATACATCCTGCCCGTTTAGCTGGTTGTTCATTATTGTAATCGTTGTAATAAAGTTCAGTATTAGGTGATGCAGCAGCTGCTAAGCGGAATGCCTCCGTTACAAAGTTATCACCAAGACGGTCTAAGAAAATAGATTTACGCATATTACCATCTTCATTCAACGCTTCGTTCACCACATCCCAGGAAAAAATCTTGCCACTATAACGGCCTGCAACGGTATTGATATGATTGGTGAAAAAAGTTTTGAATGAATCCACACTTTTAATATTTCTGGCATAGGCCGGCAACTGGCTGTGCCAGACAAGTGTATGTCCGTTGATCTTTATATTATTCTTTTTTCCGTACTCAATCATTTTATCAGCTACGGTAAAATCATATTTATCCCATTGGGGGTGAATGAGCTCTGCTTTCATGATATTTTCCGGAGTAGCGGAATTAAATTGTTGTTTAATCAACGCATCAACATTTGCATCTTTTTCTTCAATCTGTGCAGTATTTAAAGCGGTGCCGATGGCAAAGTCATTTTTAAATACCTCTTTTAAAGAAGGCATCGATTGTGAGGCTGAATTTTTTTGACTGCCGGCACAAGAGGCCAACAGCAAACTGATGCCACAAAAGCTGGGAATAAATAATCGCTTTATCATTATTTTATTTTTTCTGTTGATACAATGTTTCAGGTGGACCGAGATAGCTTTGTTTAACGCCACCAAAATCCAATACCATTTTTTGTAATACTACAGCCGGACTTACCATCCAATATTTTACAATATGCTTACCCGGTTGCAGTAGTTTGTGTTTGCTGGATTTAATGATTATACTTTCTGCCACCCATTTGTTCCAAATGCCACTGATGCTGTTTTTATCTTCTTTGTTAATGCTGAAAATTTGCGGTGTCTCATCATCAATTGAAATTGCATATTGCAAACCTTCTGTAGCATTGTGAAAATTTAAAGTAGGTGAGAAGTAGCAATTAAGGGTCACACTGTCTTTACTGTATGTATAGATCTCATATTGAAGATGTGCTGATGCGCCACCCGGTTTTTGTTGATCAGCAGTAACAGGGAAGCTTGTGATAGCAGAGCCTGTTCTCCCATGATCGGGTAGAATCTTCCAGGTGATGCCATTTGTATTAATAGCATTTGTGAAATGGTTAGATTCTATGGAGAGATAGCCATTAAGTTCATAGAAGATATTTTTTGCCAAGCTCTTCGGGAATATTGCTTCTTTCCAAGCTGATGCGGTATCCACTCCTGTAAGAATTGAGTCGGCGGGAACATAATTTACAGACGGCATTTTTTGCTTTGCAGGTTGCTGCCAATAAGTATAACCAATATGTGTTTGGCTCATCATATGATTCCACTTGCCGTTGTTTAATTGATGATATGCAAGTGTGATCAATGAATCGTTCATGTATAGTTGATTTACTTTACCTGCATACTCATTGGCTTCTGCCCATTTGTTTTTATAAGCTTCTTTGTTAAGTGCCACATTGTAATACATTTCATTCAGGTTAGCACAGGCTTTTATAGGGTGTAGTACCAATTGAAAAAAGGCATCCCGGTATTGAGCCGGGAGTTGACTATTTAGTTTTTCTGCTCTTGCAAGTAAATTGTTGTAATCAGTTACAACATTGTTCCATTCATTATAATTTAAACTATAGGTATTGGCATCCAGCAATTCTGGTTTTCTTCGTCCATTATATTTTGCGTAGCCAGCCAACAGCTCTGCAATTTCTTTTGCATATGCTTTCCCAAAATTATCTGTTGCCCATTGTTGGGAATATTTTTGTAAATCAGCGGCACCAATTTTCTCCGGATTCCATGCATAATCTAAAAAGAAAGAGATGGGGAATTCCATCGGCTTAATGTCGCCCACATTTACAATCCATATTTCCCGGGCTTTATATTCCCATGCCAGGTGCATTTGTTCCCATATTCTCGGAAGCGGATTTGTATTCAGCCATTTATAATTCCTTGGCCCACCCACATAATCAAAATGATAATAAATGCCATAACCACCTTTTCTTGGAGCATCGGTAAGTTTGGGTAGTTTTCTTAAGTTGCCCCAGTTGTCATCACATAATAACAATGTAACATCATCCGGCACCCGCATGCCTTTATCATAATAATCCTGCACTTCTTTATACAATGCCCATAACTGTGGTGTTTGTGAAGCAGGTTTTCCTGTAACATCGGCGATGATCTCCCGTTGATCTTTTACAATTCTTTCTAACAGTGCTGTTGCAGTTTCTCTCGACATGGGTTCATCACCATCGCCTCTCATGCCTACACTCACAATCTTTTCATTCCAGGCTCTTTCCATACCGCTTTTCCAAAATTCTTTTAATCCTTTTTCAGTACTGTCATAATTCCATTTTTGTTTGTTACCGTATCTTCTCCATTCATCATGTGCTCTCATTAGAGGCTCGTGGTGAGATGTGCCGATTACAATACCGTATTCATCTGCTGCTTTTATATTTAAAGAATCATCATCATAAAATGCATTGCCCCACATAGCAGGCCAGATATAATTTCCTTTTAACCGGAGTATCAATTCAAAAACTTTTTCATAAAATTTATGATTAAAGCCGCCGAATGTTGCTTTGCTCCAATTGGAAAGAGCTGGGGCCTCATCATTAATAAAAATGCCCCGGTATTTCACCTTGGGTAAATCAGTAATAGAAGTATTTTTCTTAATGTAGATCGTTTCTTTCTTTTTAACAGGTACGTCGGCCCACCAATACCACGGTGATACACCAATTTGTTTTGATAATTCAAATACGCCATAGGCAATTCCTCTTCTATCGCTGCCGGTAATTACAATTGCATTTGCAATGCCACTAAAAGGATTGCTGACCGTTTGAATAGAGTAGGCTTCCCATTTATTAGTAAGTGATGCTGTTTTTATTTTATTTGTTTTTACCAATGCCTGGATAAGCAATGATTTTTCCAGCGAACCTATAATAATAACAGTAGTTGTTTTTTTCGGAAGACTGCTTTGTAGTGCCGGTTGTGTGCCCGTAATTGATTCTATATCTTTTTGTAAAAATCCAGCTGCTAATTGAACCAATGAAGGATCATTAGTATCCACACAGATAACACTGTTGCCCAATGCAAATGTATTGGCAGATAATTTTTCTCCTGTTATTTGCTGGCTTGTGGCTGCAAATACAAGAAAAATGAAACACAGTGTTATAAAACTACTTTTCATGTCGTTCAATTTAGAACCCTATACTATTCCCGCCATCAACCGGAAGTATAACCCCGGTAATATATTTTGCTGCATCACTGGCTAAGAAATAAGCAGCTTCACCAATATCAGTTGGTTGTCCCATGATGCCCATGGGTGTTCGCCCAAATACTTTTGCTTTTCTTTCCGGGTCACTATCCAATGCTTTTGCCGTCATTTCCGAATAAATAAAACCTGGTGCAATGGCATTGACCCGAATTCCTTTTGGAGAAAGTTCAACCGCCATAGCTCTTGTCATGCCGTCAATAGCAGTTTTACTGGCCGAATAGGCGATCACTTTTGGTAATCCGTATTGCGCTGCCATGGAACTGATATTGATGATACAACCCGATTGTTGTACCAGCATTTGTTTAACCACTTCTCTGCTGATGCTGAATACCGCAGTAAGGTTAGTAGTAATGATCTTTTGAAAATCCTCATCTGTAACATCGGTAAATTCTTTTTTCATATTGATACCGGCATTGTTGACGAGAATATCAATTTGCCCAAATTGTTTAATTACATCTGTAATAAATGCCGGAACAGAAGCCAGATTGCTTACATCACAGGGCATGGCAAAACATAGTTCACCCAGCTTTTCTTTAGCAGTATCCAACTTTGCTTTATCTCTTCCTGCAATGATGGTGGTGATGCCCTGTTCAACAAATTTTTGAGCAATGGCAAAACCAAGACCAGAGCCACCACCTGTAACGATGGCAACTTTTTTGCCCCCATACCCTAAAGGGGGGTTGATAGATGTCATAATTTGTAATTTCTTTTATTAATCAAATGTTCTAAACTTCTACTTCAGTTTTTCTTTATACAAACACACACTAGTTTCCAGGAGCAAATGGGAATCTTAAACTTTTGTAATACTCCAGTGTTTTGTCGGGCTTTTCATAGTGAGAAGGGATTGGCATTTTGCTGAATGTCTGAAAGTATAATAAGCAGGCATTTCTCCACCACACTGCTTCGTTATATTGAATGCCTAATAATTGTTTTACATGTTCAAACCGGTCGGCATCTACGAATTGTTTTAATCCATTCCAGCTTTGTTGCATTTGTTTTACCCGTTCGGCTCCTGTATAGTATTGATAGCAGAGTTCATTCCAGAGTGTTCGGCCACTTTTCATGTTGAAATTCCAGGATACATGATGAAACCAGAGTAAATATTTTTCATCGCAACTGTTGATGTCTTCCCAAGCTTTTCTAGCTTCAGGAAAGTATTGTGCAATTGCATTGCTTCCAGTGCTGGTTCTGTTAAAGCCAATGCCGGCACTATCTGCTTTGTGATAATAAACCGGGTTCCATTCGGGTCTGTTTAAATTACTTACCCAAGGAGCGGGGCCATAATGATGGCCTGTGCCCATAATATGATGCAGCCCAATTGGATTTGAATACTGCACCATTATATCACGACTTTCTAACATCATCTTTTTGGCATTTGCAATAAAGGATGTGTTATTGGTGAACGTCATTCGCAACCATTCATCAGCAATTTTTTCACTGGATAAATTATAGTCCCAGTTCAATCTTCCCAATGCATACCAGTTGGCTTGTGCAAAGGGATGACCGCACCAATTGATATCGTTTCCAATATTAGAAACACCAGCCATACCATTCAATGAATGCTTATCAATGCTGCCATCAATAACTTTAGCAACCGTACTTCCCTTGCCATTGCTGTACGTATCACTGTCCAATACTTCTTTGAATAAGGGAGCTAAATACACAAGCTTAGTAGCTTGTCCTAAATATTCCTGTGTCACCTGGAACTCCATCATCAATGGGGTTTTTGGCATGGCACCGAATAATGGATGAAATGGTTCACGGGGCATAAAATCTATAGCACCATTTTTTACCTGCACCATTACGTTATTCCTGAATTTTCCATCTAAGGGAACAAAGTCATCGTAGGCTTGTTTATGACGATCAACAGGATTTTCAGCAGCATATACAAATGCTCTCCATATTACAATACCGTTAAAAGGTGCAACGGCATCGGCTAACATATTGGCTCCATCAGCATGGGTTCGTTTGTAATCTTGTGGTCCCGGTTGTCCTTCACTGTTAGCTTTTACCAAAAAGCCTCCAAAATCTGGTATATAAGAATAAATTTCTTTTGCTTTTTCTTTCCACCAGTTGCGAACTCCTTCATCTAATGGATCAGCGGTTTTTAATCCACCAATTTCTATTGGAGCACTAAATCGGGCTGTTAAATAAACTTTTATACCATAGGGCCTGAATGTATTGGCGAGGGCTGCAACTTTAGTTAAATAAGGAGCAGTAAGAATAGTAGCATTGGCATTTACATTGGTAAGCACTGTTCCATTAATGCCTATCGATGCATTAGCTCTGGCATAATCTATATACCGTTTATCAATAAGACCGGGTAATGTATGCCAGTTCCATAGGGAAAATCCAGCATAGCCTCTTTCAACTGTTCTGTCTAAATTATCCCAATGATTGAGAAGGCGAAGTTGAAGTTTTGGTGAGGATATGATATTTAATTTGTCTATGGATTGTTCTGTTTGCAATAAGCGGAGAAAATAAAATATGCCATAAAGAACACTTACATCTGTATTTCCTGTAATTACAGTACAACTCTTTCCGTTGATAGTTTTGGAGAGAATTAAAAATCCTTCGTTACCGATCTTTGAAAGATCTGATTGAAGATTTAGTGTTTTAATAAAAGGCGAGGACGAGATCGTTCCTGCTACAAGAGTACCATTGTTTTTAATGGTGTTTGTCAGTGGGGTTGACGTTTGTAAGAGTCCCTTTAGTCCTGCTATTAATTCTTCTTTTGCAATGGCGATAGTGGAAGAATTACCTGAAATATGTAAAGCCTGTATTGCTTGTTTGTATTTCGACAATACTATTTTGTTTACAGGTTTATACCGTAACCATAAATCATACCCGTCTTCTGCGAAAAGAAATGTGGCAGATAATAATAGCAGTAAAGACAGGAGTATTTTTTTCATAATGGCATTAGCTTTTTCCAGGTTTGGGTTGAATTCGCAGGGAAGATTTGCGAATGATCAGATCAGACCGCACCACAATGGTATTGGTATGTTTAATATTCGACACCCCTTTTAAATGATTGATCAGGTTACGGGCTGCAATTTCTCCCATATCAATACCGGGATAATTAATAGTAGTTAATTGCGGCTCTATTATTTTACTGATCGCATCATTGTTGAAACCTACTACGGCAATGTCTTCTGGAATATTGATGCCGTTTTCTTTTAGCGTACGCATACAAACGGCTGCGGAGAAGTCGTTGGTAATAAAAGCTCCATCGGGAAGTGGTTTCATTTTCAAAATTTGCAATGCAGCTTCTACACCGCATTGTTCACTCAAATCTTTTATCAATACCCGGTGTTTGTCATAGGGGATTTCATTGTCGTACAATGCATCTGTATATCCTTTATGACGTTGGGCATATACGTTACGTTTAAGATTGGCAGTTACCAATACGATCCGTTTGCATCCCTGGTCTATTAAGTGTTGGGTGGCCTGGTATCCGCATTTATAATTATCGATAATTACTTTGGTGCTTTCAGTGTTTTCTTCTACCCGGTCAAAGAATACAATAGGAATGCCTTTTTCTTCGAATGCATCATAATGATCTAGTCCTTTTGTATCAAATGCTAAGGAGGCTATAAGTCCATCAACCCGTTTGTGAAAAAGGTTCAATGCATTGGCAGCTTCTTTTTCGAAACTTTCGGAGGAGTGTGCAATAATAAGGTCATAACCTGCTTCTGTAGTTATTTTTTCAATGCCTGCCAATACGGAGGTAATAAAGTTACTATTCAATTCGTGTACAATAACGCCGATGGTATTGGTCTTTTGTTTACGAAGACTACTGGCAAATGTGTTATGACGATAGCCTAATTCCTTAGCTGCTTCCTGAATCTTTTTCCGAGTGTTTTTATTGATAGATGGATTGTCTTGTAATCCACGGCTTACAGTGGCTGATGATAGGGCCAGTTTCTGGGCAATATCATAAATAGTGACCTCTTTTTTAGGCTTCATTTGCAATCGGTTGCAGCTAAAATACAGAAAATACTGTGTAATAAAATTATGGAAACAGGTTTACAATAGAAATATTATTTTTTATCTGGAAATTGATTAACTCACATTTCCATAGGGAGATTTGTGTAAAAGTTCCTGTTTTTATATTTTATATAAACAAACAGAGAAGCAAACATAGTATTATATATATGCTATCATTTTTTACGGGGAAATAAATTTTAGAAAAAAATTGCAATCGGTTGCAACTTTTAAAAAAAATCCTATATTCGTTTTGCGATATAGAAAAAGTGACGATTGTCTAGCTCCTATTCAGTTTTTTATGCCAAGCTGCTATATGATAAAAGACGGGTTTAATTACCGGGATTATCCCGCAGTGCCTGTCATTTCTATTACTGTTCATCAGCAGGGTTTATCTATCACTCACTCACTACTACTTATCAGCGACGCATAGTTTGCAATAAAAAATCAACCAATCACTGCAATTATATTCATCTAACAAAACCTCTTTTACTTGCCAAAATGAGAAACATGAAAAAAATAATCAAACAAAAACAAATGCTCCCACTAAAAAAACTGGGGTCGAAACTGTTGATGTTTACGACCGCAATACTAGTGGTATTGCTGGCAATGCCTTCAACGGTATCTGCTCAAAACAACACTATTACCGGAAAAGTAACGAATGAGTCTGGTGTAGGTGTAGCCGGTGCTACCTTACAGGTTAAAGGGGGCTCTACTACCACTATCACAGACAACAATGGAAATTTTTCAATTGTGGCCGCGAAAGGAGCCACTCTTATTATTTCTAATGTAGGTTTTACTGAACGGGAAATAAAAGTGGGTGACGACAACCAAATTAGCATTCAATTGCAATCCAGTTTCAAGGATATGGGCGAAGTGATTGTAGTTGGTTATGGTTCACAACGCAAAGAAGCTATTACAGGGTCAGTTGCTTCTATAGGTGGCGACAAGATGCGTGAAGTTCCTGCACCCAACATTTCTCAGGCTATACAAGGACGTTTGGCTGGTGTGGAATTATCGCAAACTTCGACTCGTCCGGGTGCTACCATGCAAATCCGCATCAGAGGTACAAGGTCGTTGAGTGCTGATAATAATCCTTTAATAGTTCTTGATGGTATACCTTTTATAGGTTCAATTGCCGACATTAATCCCAACGATGTAAAAAGTATTGAAATACTTAAAGATGCTTCTGCAACTGCTATTTATGGGTCTCGTGGTGCAAACGGTGTTATACTTATTACAACGGATAAAGGATCTAAGAACAAAAAGCCCCGCATTAACTACAGCGGTTATCTTGGTTCACAAGAAGTTTTTGCTAAATATCCAATGATGGACGGCCCTCAGTTTATTAAACTCCGTGCCACTGCTGGATTATATACCAACGGACAAGATGAGTCAGACGAAATAAATACCGATTGGCAAGATTTATTTTACAGAACTGGTATAGTGACGGACCATAATGTAAGCTTATCGGGTGGTTCTGAAACCGGTAGCTATAATTTTGGTGCGGGCTATCATCATAATCAAGGAGTAATACCAACCCAACTTTACAAACGCTATTCATTACGTGGATCATTGGATCAGGCCGTGGGAAAACATTTTCGTTTTGGGTTTACTACTAATACAAATTTTAATAAAAGTGAAGGAAACCAGGTTGGTTTATATAGCAACTTAAGTATGTCGCCTATATCTACTCCGTATAATCCTGATGGTACATTGAAAAGGTCTATCCGGATGATATTGGACAACCAATATGTTTTTACGAAAGATCATGTGGAAAATTTAAGAGACAATAGCCAGTGGATTAACGAAAACCGTGGGTTTGCATCTTACAATGCTATTTATGGCGAAGTGAAAGCTCCTTTTCTTGATGGTTTAAAATATAGAGTAAATCTAGGTTTGGATTTCGTTCAAACTACTGGTGGTTCATATACTGGCCCCGGAGTAGGTGATGGTTTAAATCCAAATACGGTCTCAAATGCATCGGTTGATAACCGCCAAACCAATCACTGGACATTAGAAAACATTCTTTCTTACGACAAAACTTTTGGTGGAAAACATACAGTGAATGCGGTGGCATTGTATTCAGCAGAACAAAATAAATACAATCGGTCAAATATGTCAGCCTTGGATATACCTGCTGATGCGTTCCAATATTATAATCTTGGCCAGGCTAATGGCCAGTTGACAATTAACCCGGCTAATCAGGATTATCAATTATGGGGATTAATGTCGGCGATGGGTCGTGTTATGTATTCTTACGACAATCGCTATATGATTTCAGCTACTGTACGTTCAGATGCTTCATCCAGGTTAGCAAAAGGAAAACAATGGAATACCTATCCTGCTGTTTCTGTAGGATGGAATATCGCTAATGAAGCATTTATGAAAAATATTACTTTCATAAATAGTTTAAAATTGCGTGCAGGGTTTGGACAAACCTCTAACCAGTCGATTGCTCCATATTCTACACTTGGACAATTAAACACAAGACCTTATAATTTTGGTCCTACGAATTATGCAACTGGATTTTTTGTTTCAGCACTACCCAATCCTGAACTAGGATGGGAGTTCTCTAAAACAGTAAACTTCGGTATTGACTTTGCTATCTTAAAAAATCGTTTGTCTGGTACTATTGAGTATTATGTTACAAAGACAGAAGATATTCTTTTAGGTCTTGGTTTACCTCCTACATCAGGTGTGGGAAGTATTGCGTCTAATATCGGTGCTACTCAAAACAAAGGGTTTGAGCTTGCATTAAATGGTACAATCATCGACAATAAAAATGGCTGGACATGGGAAGCTGGTTTTAACTTCTATACCAATAAAAACAAATTGGTATCTCTTGCCTCCGGACAAACAAGAGATGAAGGAAACTGGTGGTTTGTTGGATATAATATCAATGCTATTTTCGATTATAAGCGTATTGGTTTATGGCAGGACAAAGACCCATATCGCAATATTCTTGAACCAGGTACAGACCAACAGATAATAGGTTCAATAAAAGTGGAATACACAGGTGCTTACAATCCTGATGGCTCACCAGTAAGAGCAATCGGAACTGCAGACAGACAAATTTTCAATGTAGATCCTAAATTTCAAGGAGGCTTTAATACCCGTGTAGCTTATAAAGGATTTGATTTGGGCATTGTTGGTTTTTATAGAAATGGCGGTATACTATTTAGCACCATTCATGGATCAAACGGTTATCTAAATTTATTGAGCGGACGTAGAAACAATATCAATGTTGATTACTGGACGCCTGATAATACCGATGCTAAATATCCGAAACCAGGCGGTATCATAAGTAACGATAATCCAAAATATGCCAGCACACTTAGCTACTTCGATGGTGGGTTTTTAAAAATCCGCACCATTACACTTGGGTACGACTTTAGCAGAAGCCTTATAAAAAATCCTGATCTTAAAATGAGGATGTATGTTACTGCTCAAAATCCATTTGTAATGTTCTCCGAATTTCATAAAGAATCGGGATTAGATCCTGAGACTAACTCATTCGGAAACGAAAATGCGTCAGTTAATCTTAGTCAAAATTTGAGACGTATCCTCACAGTAGGTTACAATACTCCATCAACCCGCAATTTTATTGTTGGTGTTAATTTGACCTTTTAAAACAAACGAATATGAAACATATACAAATAAAATCTTTTATTGCTACGGCCCTGTTTATGCTGATTTTTTCTTCAGGTTGTAAGAAAATTTTGGATGAGCAGCCCCGCAGCACTTATACACCAGAATTTTTCAAAACTGAAAAAGGTGTTCAGGGTGGCGTTACATCTATGTATGGTCACTTACGCTTTATTTATGGCCAACCGTATTATTATAACTCTTTAGAAACCGGTACTGATGAATATACCTGGGCACAAAGTGCCGATGGTAATTTCAGAGATATGGATTATAGCGGTGTAGGCAACCTAACTGCTGCCAGTAGTCGTTCGGATGCTTTATGGGGAACTGCGTTTTCCAATATTAATACAGCAAGCGGTATTATAGAAAATGCAGCTGCCGTGAGTTCTATTCCTGCATCATTAATAGCTGAAGCAAGGTTTTTCCGTGCTTTTGATTACTTTTTGTTAGTACAAACATTTGGTGGTGTACCCTTAGATTTAGGTGCTGGAGAACTTAAATTCAATACTACTGCGTCAAGAAAATCTGTACGGAATACAGTCCCTGAAGTTTACACCAAAGCAATATTTCCCGACTTACTGATAGCAATAAACGATTTGCCAGTTACCGGTAGGGTTACAGGGGGAGCCACTAAAACGCTGGCACGTCTATATCTGGCGAAAGCTTATTTAACCTACGCCTGGTGGTTACAAAATCCTAATAACATCCCTACTTATCCTGCTTCAGCAAGAACTGACCCCGATGGCCAAACTGCAGCTTTCTATTTTCAAAAGGCTTATGATATAGCTGTGCAAGGCATAGACAATCCGGGTTCTTTTGGTTTAGAAAATACATTTTATGATTTACATGTAGGAGGTAATGATCGCAATAAAGAAATGATGTTATATGCCGATCATACGCAGGAAAATGAAACTTATAATGGTGCTTGTCTTAATTGCTTTGACAGTGAATCCGGCAATGGCCGCAACGGAGCTTTTTGGATGGTTAACTGGAATTATACCGTAATCAGAAGTGCTCCAAACCCTGATGGAACTGGTAGTGCGGTTAGTTCCGTTCAACGGGAAGCTGTACAGGCATTAGGCCGTCCTTATACTCGTATGGCACCTCCTATTGGAGTTTTCACAAATACATTTGCAGAAAAAACATTGGATGCCCGTTACGATGGTACGTTTACAACTGTTTATAGGGGCAACTGGCCTAAAGGAGGAACGCCTAATCCGGTTCTATATAATGCTAATGATCTGCCGATTACCCCGGGTCAGCCTGTGTTGAGTTTTCTGGAGGATGAATCAGAAACACCCAATATTGTTTATCCTTCCGGAGCGAATTTTCCGGGAAAAACATCCAATAATGTTGGCGCTGGTAGATTGCCCGGCAGAGCCGATTTTGTTATTAACCCCCGTGGTATAAGTCGGATTGTTTATCCGGGTCTTTGGAAGTTGGGAGTTTATCGTACTGATAATGGTACAGGACTCGGTCAGCCGAACGCTACCAGTACTCGTCCATTTAAAATTGCGAAATTCTCAGAACTATATTTTGTGGCTGCTGAAGCAGCCGTAAAAGGTGCAACCACAGTGGCCGGTAAAAGTGCAAGGGATCTTATTAATGTAATCCGTGCAAGGGCAGGGAAATGGAAATTTTCCAATAAGAATAATGCTGCATTTGTTGCAGACAACAGTGCTGCTATGGTGGCTGCTACTCCTGTCAATATTGATATCAATTATATTTTGGCGGAACGTTCCCGTGAATATTTTGGGGAAGGACACCGTTGGTTTGATTTAGTTCGTACTCAAAAATGGAATGAGCTTGCAGGTACATACGAAATTGGTGCAGCAACTTATGGAAGTCATACACCACAAACGTTTACACGTACGATTCAACCATATCATTATCTCCGTCCTATTCCACAAGGGCAACTTGATGGAATGGATGCAACGCCTGAGGAAAAAGCTGCTTACCAAAACCCAAATTATCAATAGAAAATAAACATTTCTAAGGTTATATGGTTAAAATAAAAACCGGGAATAAGGTTTCAATTATTCCCGGTTTTTTAAATTTTTAAGGAAAGGAATAGTGCTTGATTAACATACTAATGAGGTAACATTTTTTGAATGCGGGGAGTAATTAATTATAAGTGTTTTGTTTTTTTTGCAGTAGTGATTGTTATCGCTTCTTGCAAAAAAAGCGATTCGTCAGATTTTCCACCCCCACCACCGGATAATACCACTATAAAAGAATCTACTTCATTTACAACGGGTGTAGCTATCAACTACAACCTCATGAAAAATAATTTGACCTACTCAAAAGTTGTTAAAGAACATTTTGACAGATTAACATTTGAATATCAAATGAAACATGCTGCTAATGTGCAGAACAATGGAATGTATAATTTTACTAATTCCGATGAATTGGTCAGCATTGCCCAGGCTGCAGGTCTTGAAGTATATGGGCACACATTGGTATGGCACCAAAATAATAATGGAAACTATTTACGATCATTGACATCTTCAGGAAGTGCTTTAAATCCTGTATTGGTAAAAAATGCAATGCAGGATTGGATCACTACAGCAGTTACGAGATATAAAGGAAAAATAAAGGCATGGGATGTGGTAAATGAAGTGGTTGACGAAACTGGTAATTTTAGAACAGGAACCAGCACTAACGATGCTTTTTATTGGTACTCGGTATTGGGCTCTTCCTACATAGCGGATGCATTCAATTATGCCCATGCTGCAGATCCTGCTGCTGTATTATTTATTAATGATTATAATCTTGAATCGAGCCCTGCAAAACTAAGTGCAACTGTTGCATTGGTAAACCAGCTAAAGGCTGCTGCCGTACCGTTACATGGAATTGCCACGCAAATGCATATCAGTATTAATACGCCTGACACCAATATTGACAATATGTTTGCTCAACTTGCTGCCACAGGATTGCAGGTGCATGTATCGGAGTTGGATGTCAGGATTAATCCGGGAAACGTCAGTCCGTTTACTATTACTCCGGCATTATTGGAGCAGCAAGCACAAAAATATAAATATGTAGCTCAGTCGTATAGAAATAACGTACCCGTAGCGCAAC
>CAZXMP010000020.1:0-34363 GCA_964641575.1 uncultured Chitinophaga sp.
CCCCAGGCGCCAATCCATTCAGCAGTTGCTAATTTCGGCAGCCATTTTTTCTTTTGCTCTTCGTTTCCAAAACTCATAATGTGGCCGGTGCAAAGTGAATTATGTGCTGCCAGACTTAAACCAATAGAACCGCATACTTTAGAAATTTCTACGATCACCTCTTTATATTCATAATAAGAAAGACCTGCTCCACCATATTCTTCAGGTACCAACACACCCATTAATCCAAGCTTACCCATTTCTTTAAAAACTGCTACAGGAAATTCCTGGTTTTCGTCCCACTCCATCACAAATGGCTTGATATGTTGTTGTGCAAAATCTTTAGCTGTTTGGGCTACCTGCTGAGTAAGTTCCGACTGTTGAAAATTCATAATAATCGTTAGCGTTAAATATTAATAACTGTGCCACTCCAATTTAGGGGTGGCACAGCGTTTACCTTCATATAAAGCAAGCAACTTTTAAAGGCAAGTGCAAGATAAAGAAAAATTAAATAAACTAACAAGTGTTAGCTAAAAATATAATTCCCCCTCTATTTTATAAGACCGGGTTAAAATTTTAGCTCCAACCCATCGTATGCCAGATGAATGTTGTTCGGTAATTCAGCTTCTATTTCTGCATGAAGTCCAAGTTGATGAGAAACATGAGTAAAATAAGCCGTTGGCACTTTTAGTTCTAGTGCCAATTCAGTGGCTTCACCCAGTGTAAAATGAGAAATATGCTTTTGCTTACGAAGGGCATTTAGCACTAATACATCGCTTCCTCTTATTTTTTCTTTTTCGGCTTCATCAATTCTGTTGGCATCTGTTATGTAAGTAAATTTTCCAAAACGGAAACCCATTACCGGCATTTTTAAATGCCAAACCAATATAGGAGTGATTGGAATATCTCCTACCATAAAAGGTTCCGAAGTAATTGTATTCAAATTTAATTCTGGTATACCGGGATATTTAGTATCAGAGAATGCATAGTAAAAATCTCGTCGCACCGCTTCTTCCGTTAACGAATCGGCATATACTTCTATTGATTTTTTAGTGAGGTAATTAAATGCCTTGATATCGTCCAATCCTGCCAGATGGTCTTTGTGGGGATGAGTGAATACAACGGCATCCAAGTGCTTTACTTTTTGGCGCAACATCTGATAGCGAAAATCTGGTCCGGTATCTACTACTAAAGTAGTTTTTCCGGACTGTACTAAAATACTGGAGCGAAGTCGATGGTCTTTTTTATCGGTGGAGCTGCACACTTCACAATCGCAACCGATCATAGGTACTCCACTGCTGGTGCCAGTACCGAGGAAAGTTATTTTGATGGAAGGATAGCTCACTAAGTAAAAATAAGCCGGCCTGCCGAGAATTTAAAAAACAAAAAGTCGGGAAGAAAAAGGAATGAGAAATCAAATTCTCTGCGATTTATTTCTCGTTCAACTCCACTTTGGAAATAATATCTGCATGGATTTTTGCAGATTCCGGTGTTAGCAATTCAATATTTATATCAAGCTGTGGTATAAGATCAATAAGCGTATTGATTCGACCTTCTGTTTGCAAAAACTTGTTCAATACCACTACTTTTTTAGCCTCCAAAATGCAATACCCACTTTGGAAAGTACCTCTTTCATAGCGAAGCACATAACCGGCTTGTTCAGGAATAGCTTCTAATTTATCGAGAGTTGTTTGTGTATATTTCATAGTGAATGGTGAACAGTCAATTGTGAATTATTTATGCAAATATAAAATTTACTGCCTTGATAATGGTTTAATGAAAAGGTTGTTTTCCACAACCCATTCACCATTGACAATTCACTCTACTTACTCTCCATCTTTATCACTGGCACTATCATTTCTTCCAAACTAACTCCCCCGTGCTGAAAAGTATTCTTGTAATAATTTACATAATAGTTGTAGTTGTTCGGATAGCAAAGAAAACTGTCTTCTTTGGCAAAAATGAAGGATGAATTAATTGTTGGTGACGGCAACCCAATATCTCTCGGTTCACGGTAAGCCAGTACTTCTTTGGGTTCATAGTTCAGATTTCTACCATGCTTATAACGAAGGTTGGTAGTAGTTTGCTTATCGCCTACCACTTTATACGGCGTTTTTACCCGTACACTACCATGGTCGGTTGCCAATACAATTTTAATACCCTTATCTGCAATCTTCTTTAACGCCTGGTGCAAGGGAGAATGCTCAAACCAGGACGTAGTGATGCTACGATAACTCATTTCATCTCCTGCAAGTTCTTTCAAAACTTCCATTTCTGTTCGGGCATGGCTAAGCATATCTACAAAGTTGTATACAATAACATTCAAATCATTATTCAACAGGTTATGAATATTGTTGACCAACTCAAGACCCGCATGATTGTTTACCACTTTGGTATATGAAACTCTTAAATCCCCCTTACCGGCTTTCTTTAACTGTGTTCTGAAAAATTCTTCTTCATGTAAATTTTTTCCACCTTCTTCTTCATCATTTTTCCATTGCAGTGGAAAATTCTTTTCAATTTCAACCGGCATCATTCCCGCAAAAATGGCATTGCGGCAATATTGAGTGGCAGTAGGTAAGATGCTGTAAAAACTTTCTTCTTCCAATATGCGAAAGCTTTCAGAAAATATGGGCTGAATAGCTTTCCATTGGTCAAAGCGAAGATTATCTATCAAAATAAAAAAAAGTGGGGTGCCTTTTTCCAGATGTGGCAGTACTTTAAACTTCATTAATGAGTGGCTCATCACCGGGCCATTGGTGCTTTTCGGGCCAACCCAACTGGCATAGTTTCTTGAAACGAATTTAAAAAACTCCGTATTGGCTTCACTCTTCTGACTTTGTAATATTTCCTGCATTTCAGGACTATCGCTTTTCTCCATTTCCAGCTCCCAATACACCAATTTCTTATAAATATCCATCCACTCATTATGATCGGGATTACTGTTGAGTGCTGTAAATAGGTGACGGAATTGCTGTTGGTAAGCAGTAGTAGTTTTTTCTGCCACCAATCTTCTATTGTCCAATATCTTTTTTAAGCTGAGCCAAACCTGGTTGGGATTAACCGGTTTTATGAGATAATCGCTTATCTGCGAACCAATGGCATCATCCATTAAGTTCTCCGTTTCATTTTTAGTTATTAGTACAATCGGCAGCGACTGTTTAAGCTCTTTAATTTTTGCCAATGTTTCCAACCCAGTAATACCGGGCATACTTTCATCGATCAATACTACATCCACCGGATTATCCTTTACATAGTCAATTGCATCGAAGCCATTGGTAAAAGTTTGCACTTCATATCCTTTATTCTCCAAAAACATTTTTTGTGATTGAAGACTTTCAATTTCATCATCTACCCAAATAATTTTTGCTATTGGCATTTTTATTCGTTGCTGGTTTTAGTTGCTGGATGTTTTTAAACAAGTTGGAATTATCAAATACAGCCACCAATAAGAAGTGACAAGTAACCAGCAACCAGCCACTTCTTTCAAAAATAGCTTTTTAAACTCTCCCGTTGTACTTTTACTGCCAGCCCTTTCGGGGCCTTTAACAAAAAAGCAACAATGACGTCTGTCCGCAAAATAATCAACGACCCAGTTTATGGTTTTATTACCATCGACCACCCGTTGATTCTACAAATCATCTCTCATCCCTATTATCAGCGGTTGCGGAACATACACCAGATGGCTTTTGCACATTTGGTGTATCCCGGGGCTGTACATTCCCGTTTGCATCATTCCCTCGGTGCCTACCATTTAATGTGTTTTGCGTTGAATGAATTAAAAGGCAAAGGCATTGAAATAACCGCTGAAGAAGAGTTGGGAGCAAAAGTAGCCATCTTGTTGCATGATATTGGCCATGGACCCTTTTCTCATGCACTCGAAAGTGAGTTGATAACAGACGTTCATCATGAGACTATTTCCATCTTGCTGATGGAAAAATTGAATGAGGCTTTTGATGGTCAATTAGCAACAGCAATCGACATTTTTACAGATAAATATTCCAAGAAATTTTTACACCAATTAGTATCGGGCCAGCTAGATGTTGACCGGTTGGATTATTTGAACCGGGATAGCTTTTTTACAGGTGTTGCTGAAGGTGTAATTGGCTACGACCGCATTATAAAAATGCTTACTGTAAAAGATGGCCAATTAGTGGTAGAGGAAAAAGCCATCTACTCTATTGAAAAATTTTTAGTATCCCGACGTTTAATGTATTGGCAAGTCTACTTGCATAAAACAGTGGTGAGTGCCGAACAAACCTTACAAAAAATATTGCACCGGGCAAAGGAGATAAAAGCAACAGCACCTTCTCCTTTTTTGGATATTTTTTTAACCTTACAGGATGGCAAGCAGGTTGCTATTGATGAATGGCTTTTTGAGTTTTGCCAGCTAGATGACTATGATATGATGGGGGCTGTAAAGTTTTGGCAAATGCATGATGATAAAATATTATCGACTCTTTGCCGGTCATTAGTGGAGCGAAATTTGCTAAAAGTAAAATTGCAGGCTACTCCATTTGATGATGCAATTGTAGCAGAAAAAAGAAATGAGGCAGCGGCTACACTTGAAATTACTGACGAAGAAGCCAGCTATTTTGTATTTACTGGCGAAACCAGTAATACGACATACGACCCAAAAGATGAACGGATCAATATTCTTTTTAAAGACGGAACCGTAAAAGATATATCGGCTGTTGACAATGCGCTAATTCAGCAGAATCTCAGTGGCACAGTTAAAAAATATTACATTTGTTATTTAAAGGTGTAAGGTAAAATTATAAGCTAACCCTAAAACCTTAACCCTTTAACACTAAACCCAGTTTCATGCAATTTCCTGTAGCACAAATAGCCTTAATCGTTAGTGGAAAAGTAGAAGGCAACCCTGAGACTTCAGTTAATTCTTTTGGGAAAATTGAAGAAGCTAAAGAAGGGCAGTTAACTTTTTTCGCCAATCCTAAGTACGAAGAATTTTTATACAGCACCAATGCTTCCGTCATTATATTAAATGACACATATGAGTTAAAACAACCTGTAACAGCATCGCTAATAAGAGTACCTGATGCTTATACCGCATTTGCCACATTGCTCAGCAAATACCAGGAAATAATGCAACAGCAATTAACAGGTATTCAACAACCCTGCTTTATTGCAAAAACCGCATCGTATGGACAAAATGTTTTTATCGGAGCCTTTGCTTACCTGGGCGAAAATGTAAAAATCGGCAACAACACTAAAATTTATCCCAACGCATATGTTGGCGATAATGTTATTATCGGTGATAACACTATTATCTATCCCGGGGTTAAAATATATAATGATTGTAAGATTGGAAATAATGTTGCCATTCATGGCGGCACCATTATAGGTAGTGATGGATTTGGTTTTGCACCCCAGGCAGATGGTAGTTTTAAAAAAGTGCCACAAATTGGGAATGTAATTATTGAAGACTATGTTGAAATAGGCTCTAATACTACTGTTGACAGAGCAACAATTGGCTCTACTCTAATTAAAAAAGGTGCAAAATTGGATAACCTTATACAGATTGCACATAATGTAGAAATTGGAAGCAGTACAGTGATTGCTGCGCAAGCTGGCGTAAGCGGCAGCACTAAAATTGGTAATGGCGTAATGATTGGCGGACAAGCTGGTATTGTTGGTCACATACAATTAGGCGATGGTGCTAAAGTAAATGCGCAAAGTGGCGTAAGTAAATCAATCGAAGCTGGTAAAGCAGTTACCGGTTCTCCGGCTTACGATTATACTTCTGCATTACGCAGCCAGGCAGCAAGCCGCAAACTTCCAGAACTGGAAAAAAGAGTTAAAGAACTGGAAGCATTGGTAAAGCAGTTACTCGCAGAAAAAGTATCTTAGTATAACTTTTTATTATTGCCATGAAAATCTGTGGGTTTACTTTTATTCGCAATGCTGTAAAATTCGACTACCCGGTTGTTGCATCTATCTCTTCAATTTTACCGATCGTAGATAAGTTTATTGTAAGTGTGGGCAATTGCGATGATGGCACTTTGCAATTAATCGATTCAATTAATTCTCCAAAAATTAAAATCGTACATTCTGTTTGGGATGAATCCTTAAAAGAAGGCGGGAGGGTGCTTGCCAGCGAAACCGATAAAGCACTGGCACAGGTACCGCAAGAATATGAGTGGGCTTTTTATTTGCAAGCAGATGAAGTGGTACATGAAAAGGATTTAGCAACCATTGTGGATGCTGCTGCTAAATATGGTGATAATAAAAATGTTGACGGCCTGCTGTTCAATTATAAGCATTTCTATGGCACCTATGATTATATCGGCGACTCAAGAAGGTGGTATAAAAATGAAATTAGGATAGTGCGAAACAATAATAACGTGGTCTCCTATCGTGATGCACAGGGCTTTCGTACCAAGCAGAATAAAAAATTAAGAGTAAAGAAAATTGATGCTTCTATTTATCATTATGGATGGGTGCGGCATCCCCATGAGCAATTAAAAAAGTATAATAATTTTTCTGGTCTTTGGAATGGAGTAGATTATAAGGAATCAGTTCTTTCTGATAAAGACCAGTATGATTATTTTAATAATACAGATTCAATTGATTTATTCAAGGGTTCACATCCTGCCGTAATGCACAAAAGAATTGCCGAAAAAAACTGGCATATTGATCTTGATACTTCCCGGACCCGATTTTCCTTTAAAGACAAGCTATTGCACCGGTTGGAAAAACTAACCGGAAAAAGATTCTTCGGATACAAGAACTACAGAATTATCTGACTCATATAAAGCTGTGAACGGTAAATCCTATCTTTGCCCGCATGATAACTTCAGCAGAAAACAAGACAAATACGGGCACTATTATCTCCCCGGACTTCAATCCAGATAAGCAACATACACTGAAATCAGCTGTTACTATTTCAGGCACAGGATTGCATACCGGTATCATGGCAGATTTAACATTGAACCCCGCTGCATCTGGATTTGGTTTCCAGTTTCAGCGTATTGATTTGCCTAATCAACCCATTATAAAAGCCGATTGCGATTTGGTAACTGATGTTAGTCGCGGCACTACCTTAGAAAGCAACGGAGTGAAAGTAAGCACCGTTGAACATGTACTGGCCGCATTGGTAGGTATGGGTGTCGATAACTGTTTGTTAGAAATAAATGGCCCTGAAATGCCGATCATGGATGGGAGTTCTGCACCATTCGTAGCACTAATAGAAAAAGCTGGCGTTGCAGAACAAGATGCCGCTAAAGTCTGGTACAGTATCGATGAAAATATTTATCACTACGATGAAGATAAAAGAGTAGAAATGGTAGCAATGCCTTCTACAGAATACCAGGTAACTACATTGATTGATTTCAACTCACCTGTATTAGGAACACAACATGCGGGTCTTAAACATCTTAGCGATTTTAAAGAAGAAATTTCTCCCTGTCGCACATTTTGCTTTTTACATGAATTAGAAATGCTACTGGACAATAATTTAATAAAAGGCGGTGATGTAAATAATGCCATTGTTATCGTTGACAAACCCGTTGATGATAAAGAAATGGAGCGATTGAAAAAAATATTCAATAAAGATAAAATTGAAATAAAGAGTGAAGGCTATTTAAATAACCTGGAATTGCATTTTCCGAATGAACCGGCTCGTCACAAACTTTTAGATGTAATTGGGGATCTTGCTTTGATTGGCTATCCGATAAAAGGAAGAATCATTGCCAATCGCCCAGGACACAGCAGCAATGTGGAATTTGCAAAAAAAATAAAGCAATACATCAAGAAAAATAAACACACTAAAGGAATACCAGTTTACAATCCAAATATTCCACCGGTTTATGACCAACAGTTTATTGAAAAGAAATTACCGCATCGTTATCCCTTTGCGTTAGTAGATAAGATCATTGAGTTAAGTGATACGCATATTATAGGTATTAAGAATGTAACTTTTAATGAATGGTTTTTTCAAGGGCATTTTCCCGGCAACCCCGTTATGCCCGGTGTATTACAAATTGAAGCATTGGCACAATGTGGTGGCATATTAGCAATAAATCTTAGTGGTGAAGGTAGCTACGACACTTATTTTCTGAAGATCGATAACTGCAAATTCAAGAATATGGTAAAGCCGGGAGATACATTAATTCTAAAGATGGAATTAAGTGCCCCCATCCGTAGAGGAATCTGCGAAATGAAAGGCACTACTTATGTTGGAAATAAGGTTTGCGCTGAGGCTGATTTGGTGGCGCAGATTGTAAAAAAATAAAGCCCTAAAGTCCTTAAAGTTGCTCAACTAGAAATAGTCATTGTGGATAACGAAAAAATGCCCTAAAACAGGGCATTTTTTCGTTATCCACAGACTCATAAAATAGGTGTAAAAAGAGCATTTAAAAACCCATTTCACCACCTCATTTCCGTAAATTTGTGAGTTCTATTTTCCCAATATAAAAACATAGGATTTTACCATTTTTATGACCACAGAAGCTAAAGAAAAAGCAGCCGCAATTTCGGCCGGTTACAGTGCCGATAGTATTCAAGTTTTAGAGGGTTTGGAAGCCGTTCGCAAACGTCCGGCAATGTACATTGGTGATATTGGAGTAAAAGGTTTACACCACCTTGTATACGAGGTGGTAGACAACTCCATTGATGAAGCGTTGGCTGGTTATTGCAAAAATATTTTCGTTACCATACATGAGGATAATTCTATTTCGGTAGAAGATGATGGCCGTGGTATTCCTACGGCAATGCATACAAAGGAAAAACGTAGTGCATTAGAAGTTGTAATGACGGTACTGCATGCGGGTGGTAAATTCGATAAGGGTTCTTACAAAGTATCAGGTGGTTTGCATGGCGTAGGTGTAAGTTGTGTAAATGCATTAAGTAAATTATTATTGGTAACAGTAAAAAGAGACGGCAAAATTTTCGAGCAGGAATATAAAATTGGTGTACCTCAATATGCCGTTAGAGAAGCTGGTGTAAGTGATGTAACAGGAACCAAAGTTCATTTCTGGCCTGATGATTCAATTTTTATAACCTCTGTTTACAATAAAGATATTCTGGAAGGTCGTCTCCGCGAGTTATCGTACCTGAACCGTGGTGTTCGTATTACGTTGAACGATCTTAGGGAAAAAGAAGAGGACGGCTCTACTTACAGCATTGTATTCTATAGCGAAGGCGGTATAACTGAGTTTGTTGAAATGCTCGATAGCAATGCTGGAAGAAGTCCGTTGATCCCAAAAGTAATTTATGTAGAAGGCCGTGACGAAGGAACGAATGTAATGGTGGAAGTTGCACTAAGCTATAACGACAGTTACAATGAACATATCTATTCGTACGTAAATAATATCAATACTATAGAAGGTGGAACCCACGTATCTGGTTTTCGCCGTGCATTAACAAGAGTATTTAAAAGCTATGGCGACAAACAGGGTTTGTTCGAGAAAGCCAAAGTGCAAATTGAAGGTGATGATTTCCGTGAAGGCCTTAGTGCAATTATTTCTGTAAAAGTTCCTGAGCCACAGTTTGAAGGACAAACAAAAACCAAACTTGGTAACAATGAAGTAATGGGTGTGGTTGATACCACCGTATCAAAAGTATTAGAAGCTTACCTGGAAGAAAATCCTAAAGAAGCGAAGAATATAGTGGCAAAAGTTATTCTTGCGGCACAGGCAAGAGCTGCAGCAAGAAAAGCCAGAGAATTAGTACAGCGGAAATCTGTATTAAGTGGGGGTGGATTACCGGGTAAATTGGCTGATTGTTCAGAAAGAGATCCGGAACGTTGCGAGTTATACCTGGTGGAAGGAGATTCAGCAGGCGGTACAGCCAAACAAGGAAGAGACAGAAGCTTTCAGGCTATTCTTCCGCTCAGAGGTAAAATCCTGAACGTAGAAAAAGCAATGGAGCATAAGATATACGACAATGAGGAGATAAGAAATATGTTCACTGCCCTAGGGGTGAAAATGGGAACACCAGAAGACCCAAAGGCACTTGATCTTAGTAAACTCCGCTATCATAAGCTCATCATTATGACCGATGCAGATGTGGACGGAAGTCATATCGCTACACTGATCCTTACATTCGTTTATCGCTACATGACGGAGTTGGTAGAACAAGGTTATGTATACATAGCCCAACCACCACTTTACTTAATCAAAAAGGGTAAAGAACAGGCTTATGCTTATAACGAAGACCAGCGTAAGGCTTTAATAGATAGAATTGGCGGAGGTAAAGATGACTCTGTAAACATTCAACGTTATAAGGGTTTGGGAGAAATGAATGCCGACCAGCTTTGGGAGACCACCATGAACCCAGATACCCGTACTTTAAAGCAGATAACTATCGAAAGTGCCGCTGAAGCAGATAGAATATTTAGCATGCTTATGGGAGATGAAGTAGCTCCAAGAAGGGCATTTATAGAGAGTCATGCGAAATATGCTAAACTAGATATATAAGACTTAAGTAACTATAAATAAACAAATTAGCCCCTCTTAAAAGGGGCTTTTTAATGTCTTTTTGGAAATTTTAGCCTTTAAAACCGGCCGGAATGCTTAATTTCAGTCTTTACTAACTCAAAAACTATTGACAATGTCTGATGTAAAAATTACAGCCTATAACGTAAAAACGAAAGAAAAAGGCGTTGAAATGCTGGATGCTGTTATTACTAAAACAGCTAAAGGAGCTTATATGGCGCAAGGAAACGATGGTAAAGGCAATAAGCTTACAACCCTAATGGGAGCAGAAAAAGCACTAGCAGCTATTAAAGCAGGAATTGCAAAGCAAGGCTGGGAATAAGCCTGCAATTAACGTATTGATACACCCGTCTTGCTTAACCGAGACGGGTTTTTTAGTAATTGAGAAAATGCAGGATCGTACCGTTCAAATAAAGCAACACACAGAGCTTCCGACGTAACCTCGCTTTAACTATTCATATCTCTTTTATTCCTGTTTCAACAATCTAAAAGAATGCTTTATCTGACCAGCAACTACTTCCAGGAGGTATAGACCGTTTGCATACTTAGCTTCTGATAAATCTATATTAATACGCTGGATAAATCCGTTCCCTATTATTTGTTTAATCTGCACCAACTTGCCGCTTACATCATATATTTTGGCATATACTATATCGCCATCTGTAACCTGGCAAGTAAAGTTGAAAAGTCCGGTAGAAGGGTTTGGATTAACCTGCCATTGTATTTCCTCATTAAATAGAACAGGCCTTATGGGAGAATAAGTAAAGCTCCCATCATTATCTATCATCTTTAATCGATAGTATCGGGTACCAGTTTTACTATTTTCAATATCTGTAAAATTATAACGCTGCTCTTGTACTGAATTTCCATTACTGCTTACTTCACCAATTTTTACAAACCTGTTCTGCTGGTAGTCGCTATTACTTTTTGCTACTTCTATTTCGTATCTGTTTACATTTTGCTCGGTCACAGTGATCCATTCCGCAAATACATCTTTTCCATTTGCTGTTTTACGGACCGCAAAGCTGAGAAGCTGAACGGGCAATGGCCGGTCATTATTTAGTCCCCCGTTATTCAACCAAAACTCTGAAAAATCGTTGGCCTTAAATTCTGCGTAATAGCCTTTATCAAAAGGAACCTTCGTTGCTTTTGAAGAAAGAATAAAATTGTATACACCCGGTGAGTTAGTATTATCTGCCAGTGTGCCATTTTCTTTTGCTTTATCGGGGTCTGAATATTTTGTAACGCCCAAATCATACGCTGTAGAAGGCTTAAAACAATAAGCGCAGCCTGTTGCATTAATCAATGCCTCTGTTTCGGTATCAAGAAAATAGAAACGAACAGTTGCAGAATCGCTTAAAGTTGTTGTTGTTGGCTTGATTGTAATATTTCTGTTATGATAAAATTGAAGACCGCTAATACGAGGTCCACCAGTATGAATGTATGCTTGAACTTCTGTACTGCCCATTGCAGTTACAGGAGATTTTACAGATGCAATTAATTTATTGGAGGAAGAAAGAATATCAACCCAGCTATTATCGCCGGGAATATTGACTGTTTGCGGCGTTACCAAAGTTACGCCATCATAAATACCATATGGATTATCGTACACATGAATATCATCTACAGCTAACCCATCCCTGTTTGAGAAAGGATCTGATAACACAACAAATCGAAAACGCAATTGCGTTAACTGAGTAACAGGAACCGGAATTACTGAAAGCGGAATGGTAGCCACATGCCAACGGGTATAATTCTGTACACTCCAGAGTTCAACACCAGATGCATAATTTTTATTATACCAATTTGTTCCTTGCCCGAAAGCGCCTAATGTATCCCATGTTTCTCCATCCACTGAATATTCCATATAGGCTCCATCACAAAGAGTACTGGCTCCACAATCTTCAAAATCAAGAGAAACACTAAAACTAAGTGTTGGATTTGTTAGTGCAGATACATTAAAGCATGGTGAGTATAAAAATGATTTTTCGAGATCATTATAATTTCCACTAATTCTGGTTTTCCAGGCTTTGCTTCCACTGGCAGCCCTATTAATACGAAATGATGCTGGCGTACCATATTCCCATGAGCTGTTTTTACCTCCCGTAAACCATGACCCGTTACTTGATTCAAAATTTTCGAGGTGGGGAGTTGAAGGAGTAACCACAACAACAGGAAGGTTTAAGATTGTAAGTCTTGACGTGTCATTAATTGGATAGGTATCGGTTCCATAATCAACTACCGCTTCAATGATGTGCGAACCAAATGCAGAAAGATCTGCGGTTGCAGTAAAAGTATATTGCACGGTATCATTGGCAGGAATTATTGGAATATTTTCCGGAACAGCTAACCATGCACCACCATCTACTCTAAAAATTACAGGCACATTTGCAATATCAACATCTGCGCTATTACGTACAGTTATTTTTATTTGAGTAGCAGCTGTTAAAGCACAACTGGCGGAAGCAGGAGTGTCAATACTCATCATTTGCATGTCATCCGCTACACGATATAATCTTATATCATCAAAAGTATAACCGGAAGCCCCATTATCATCAGCAGCCATATGCGTTCCATATTGTCCCCAGCGTACCTGAAAGCTTGGTGTAAAAATTTGTCCGGCATTATTTAAAAGGTCGCTGAGCTCAATACTTTCAGTTTGTTTATATCCTTCTCCCACTTCACTCTGGTTAGCAAAAAGATCATAGGCTTCAATCCAGTTCTCGTCATCTTTTCCTCTTATCCAAACTTTATTAGCTGCATTATTTCCTTGCCCGTGATTTTTGTAGCGGAAGTCAAGTCGCAAATCATGCGCCGATGCAGTGAAAGTTGAAAGGTTATATGTACCTGTTAGAGAATCAGTAGTACCGGCATTTCCAATTTTAGCATCAAGAGTAATAGCTCTGTTTCCTGAATAGGCAATTCCTGTATTAACAAAAGTTCTGATTCGGCCATCCGCATTGCTGTTTACAAAATCATATTTATCGAGCCCTTGTATACCTATTTGGTTCGATGTGTATGATTGAATGGCCGTTGCATCAAAATTATCAATATAAGCAGCGGGATAATCGATACCCGTAACAGTGGGTGAGATTAGCGGATTTGGTAATTGCTTATAGGTTTGAATTAATGTATTGTTCTGTAAAACAGGATCAGTTACATCAAGCTGCGTAATAGTAACTTCCAATGTATATGTTCCAATTGCCGAAAGGTCAATATTTTCTGATGGGTTAAATATATGCACATATGTTCCTCCTCCCGGAATTGCAGGATTAATAACTTCTGTAGCTGAGGCAGAAGTTGGTCCGGTTAGAGTGTATGTTATTTCAATATCGCCAGTAGTAGGATCGTCATCTAGATTTTTTATACGAATGCTTACAGGAGTACTGGCATTTAATTCAGTGGAGGTAAGTAACCGTCCATTTTTTAATGGCGATAGTATGGAATCAATTTTTACATCAAAGTTTGAAATGGGGTTGAGGCAATTTCCAGCATCTGGTTTTCTAAAAACCGCTATTCCTCTTCTGCCAGGACTGGGGGTTGGTATAGCAGCAGTGCTGATTAAAGGCCTTGCAGTAGCCCAGTAAATAGAATCTTTTGACAGGCCACCAATCGTATAAGTAAATGTAGAATTGTTAACAGTAGCAACAGAAACCATTTCATCTCCTTGCAGCATCATTACTTCATAGCCAGCTGCCCCTGTAACAGGAAGCCAATCAATAGAAAAATAGCCTTCGCATTGATTTGCAGACAGGCTTACATTCATGGTATCACAAATAACAAAAGGCAAACTGGTACTGGATAATCCGCCAGTGTTTCGGGTAATTCGTACTTGTGCATTATTAGTGGTTACCTGCGGTACAATAAACCATTGGTTGGGATTAGGTGTGGTGTAAAAAAATAATCTTTTATCGGCTTCAATATTATCTTTCAGGGTTGTCCATCCACCGCCTATTCCATCATTGAATTCAATCGTAAAAGTAGATTGCGGATCACCATAGGAATCCCATCTTGCAATTACATTTTCTCCATGCACATACGTTTCTGCTCCAAACGGAGCAGTAAGAACAGTTTCAGTAGGTACAAAATCATACACAATAAAATACTCTTGTGAAGCACCAACTGTAATACTGGTTGGCTTTATGCGTATGGTATGATTTCCCGCAGTAGGATTTTTTATTACTACCTGCTCAATATTATTAATGTTATCAATTCCGTTTGTAGCCGCAATCTTTAGCATATTAAATGCGGTATCCAGTACTAAAGGCAATACAGGTGCAGATGCATTGGGCTCCACTTCAAGATCAAGATCATTTACCAATGTCTGCGAGGCCATAGCAGCTGCTGCCGGATCATTCCAATACAACATAACTTTTAATTCTGCGGTACCTGCGGGAACATTCACAGTTATTTCATCATCAGTATCTGTTTCAGCAATATCACCGGTAGCAAACCGATTATTCTCTAACATATCCATTGCCCTGCGAAAATTAGCTACACCAAACCCATGTGTGTAATCTGGCCCGGCTACTCCCCAATCATCACCACTATTACAAACCATTGCTTTCATTAATCCGTTCTTAGGATTGGCACCCGAATTCTGCAGGCGATATTTTTCATACAACAAAGCAAGTCCCCCGGAAATAGAAGGAGCAGCCATACTTGTTCCGGTATTTTCATAGTAATAATTAAATGGAGGGGTCGGACCTGCCGCTGTAATAAAGGAACCTACAGCAGTTATTTCCGGTTTAACTCTGCCATCTCTTACCGGACCTCTGCTCGATTGCTGAAAAATAAATCCAATTGGAGTAGCATTGCCTACACTAATAACATTTTTTGCTGATTGGTAGCCACCCAATACAGTTCTAAAACTATCGGGGAAAGGAGCACATTTTAGCAGCCCACTATTGCCAGCAGCAAATACACTTTGCATATTAGGAAGATCTGTTGCCTGTTGATCCAAAATTCTTGAATACAAATCATACACACCAAATGTAGCACACTCCGATACATTATTACCATAAGAGTTATTGGTAATAACCATACCATGATCAGCAATATAAGCGGGGGCATTTATAAAAATATTGGAATAAACTTGCGCTATCAGTGTTGATTTAGGTGCAAATCCTGTACGTACTTCGTTGCGTATCCCTGCTCCACCTGAAATACCAGCCACATGCGTACCATGACCACCATAGCCTGTTCCAGCCCGGCTAATTACCCTGTTGGTAAAATCTACGTGTGGTTGAAAATCTGCATTATCACCAATACCAATTACAACTCCACTTCCTTTAAGATTTTTTCCTCCCACACTTAGTGGTGCACTAAGTTGAGATACCCGAACACCATCTCTGCCCCAGTTTGTCCAAAACTGGCTTAATGGGACATCATCTCCATGTATAGCTTCCACGTATTCAATAAAAGGTAATAAAGCTAACTCACCAAGGCGTTGTACAGGAATTCTTAATGTTATAACCTTATAATCCTTTAGCTCTTCAGAAGTAATGTCGAAATTCCTTTTTCTCAACTCACTACTCACCACTTCAAAAGAAAATGATTTTGGAAAGCTGATATTTACATCAACCGTTCCGGCAACTTTTACGGCATATGGTGGAAAATTTCCTTGTGCCAATTGTGGTTGCATTTTTTGCATAGCCGTAAGTTCAATTACTGCGCTGGCTTTTGCCTGTAACAAAATTGTAGCAGTAAGAGACCCTGAAATAGTTACTGTGTAGGCATTGTGTGGAATATAATCGAGCAACTCAATTCCTTGTTGCTTCAATTGTTGTTTTACAACTTCTGTTGGTATTTGTTCAAATTGAATAACAGCAAATCTTTTTTCCTGTGCAGTTTGTGAATTCCTGTTAAAAGTATTAATTGCTTCAGGAGTAATATTTTTTACCGGAGTAATGGTACCGCTTTTTAATAATAGCTGGCGATGGGAATCTGTTTGTGCCCATGTGCTAAAACTAGTAAGCAGGCAGCATGTTATCAGGGGAATTGGATTGAACCTCATAGCGACTGTTATGAATATTAAAAATAGTATAAATAGCTGAGAAAAGCCAATACTGCTAAGCGTTTGAGACAGATACGGGTAATTGCTTATGCCGGGATTGCAGAATCAGCAAAACACCGGGAATGCATACCTTGAAGAAAGCGATTTACCTCATCCATATTTTTCATGTCATTGGCAATCAGCATAAATAAACGGCCATTTTGTTTAAGCTTTGCTTTATTAGTCTCAGTTTGCAAAAACTGGATAATTTTTTGGAAGGTAGAAGATTCAAAATACGGCGAGTCTGGCCGATTGATAAAGAAACAACGAAGTGTGGTATCCTTCAACGACATTTTTTCAAACCCAAGTTCAACTGCCAGCTTACGGCATCTTACTGTAGTAAATAAATCTTGTACCGGTTGTGGCAGGGCGCCAAAACGGTCTTCCATTTCTATTTTCATTTCCGTCAGCTCTTCTTCTGTTTCACAATTGTCAAGACGCTGATAAAGTGATAGTCTTTCTCCAATACTTTCTACATATTCATCAGGAATTAAAATCTCTAAGTCTGTATCAATTATACAATCGGAAACAAAGTCGTCCTGCTTTGTAATTTCTTCCTTGAACAATTCTTTAAACTCTGTTCGCTTTAATTCCCGAATGGCTTCATCTAATATTTTCTGGTAGGTTTCAAAACCAATATCGGCCATAAAGCCACTTTGCTCTCCGCCTAATAAATTGCCTGCACCACGAATATCTAAATCCCGCATTGCTATCTGGAAACCACTTCCTAATTCGCTGTGCTGCTCCAGTGTTTGCAATCTTTTCTTGGAGTCATTCGGCAAGGTACTCATCGGCGGAGCTAATAAATAACAGAATGCTTTTTTATTACTTCTTCCAACCCGTCCCCGCAATTGGTGCAGATCACTTAAACCAAATTGATGTGCATTGTTGACAATAATGGTGTTTACATTCGGTATATCAACACCGCTTTCTACAATGTTGGTGCAGATCAATACATCGTATCTTCTATCAATAAAATTGAATATTCTCTCTTCTAACTCATGCCCTTCCATTTGACCATGAGCAAATCCTATACTCAGATCAGGGCAAAGAGCCTGAATGATGGCTGCCATTTCTGCCAAACCTGCAATACGATTATAAATAAAGAAAACTTGTCCGCCCCTTTCTGTTTCAAAATAAATGGCTTCTCTTATAAAATCTTCGTTGTACACCTGCACTTCTGTTTGAATCGGTTGCCTGTTTGGCGGTGGCGTATTCATGATGCTTAAATCTCTTGCACCCATCAACGAGAATTGTAAAGTTCTTGGAATTGGTGTTGCAGTTAACGTCAAACAATCAATAGCAGTACGAAGTGTTTTAATTTTTTCTTTATGTGCTACACCAAATTTTTGTTCTTCATCTACCACTAATAAACCAAGGTCTTTGAATTTTACTTCTTTGCCCAGCAAGCCATGTGTACCTATTATAATGTCAACCTTTCCTTCTTCAACTTTCTTAAGCGTATCCTTTTTTTCTTTGGCCGACTTAAAGCGATTGATATAATCAACGGTGACAGGAAAATCCTTTAACCGCTCCTTGAACGTTTGATAATGCTGAAAAGCAAGTATAGTAGTTGGAACTAATACCGCCGCCTGTTTTCCATCTATACAAGTTTTAAATGCTGCCCTGATAGCAATTTCCGTTTTACCAAACCCAACATCACCACAAACCAATCTGTCCATTGGCGATGGCGACTCCATATCTTTTTTCACATCGGCAGTTGCTTTGCTTTGGTCCGGTGTGTCTTCATAAATAAAAGACGCTTCCAACTCCGTCTGCATATAATTATCCGGTGTATGCTGAAATCCCTGCTGTGCTTTTCTTTTAGCGTAAAGTTTTATCAGGTCGAAAGCAATTTCTTTAACCTTAGTCTTTGTTTTTTCTTTTAGTTTACTCCAAACATCACTACCGAGTTTATTCACTTTCGGCACACTTCCTTCTTTACCAGTAAACTTGGCAATTTTATGCAAACTGTTGATGTTTACGTATAAAATATCCGTGTCTTTATAAATCAATCGTACAGCCTCTTGTGTTCTGCCATTCACTTCTATTTTTTGAAGACCGCTGAAAATTCCAACACCATGGTCTATATGTGTAACAAAATCGCCGGGTTGTAATTCACGAAGTGTTCTTATAGTAATGGCCTTATTCTTATTATACGCCTGTTTTACTTTATACTTATGATAACGTTGAAATACCTGGTGGTCGGTATAGCAAACTATTTTTTGGTCTTCATCGATAAATCCTTCGTGGATGGATGTAGCAATTGGGTTAAAAACAATCTCGGCTTTCAAATCACTAAAAATGCTGCGAAGTCTTTCTAGCTGCGTGGGGTTTTCAGCAAAAATATAAAGCTGGAATTTCTTGGCTTCCCAATTTTTCAAATCGTTAATTAGCAAATCAAATTGCCGGTTGAAAGCTGGCTGTGATTTTGTATTGAAATCAATTTCAAATTTGGATAAATAAGACTGGTAACCAAATTCTACCAAATGCTTTTTGCATAATTCAATTTCCAGCCTTTCAGCAGTAATAAAATCATTTATACCAACTTCATTCTTTATTAATTTATCATCCAGGTCTTCCTGTTCCTTTCGTTTGGCTGCTGCTTTTTCTGCATGGGTGCTATTGCTTGCTAAAAAAGCTTCTTTTACTTCTTGCTGATGGCGAAGAAAAGCCGCCAGATCCTCTTCGTTTTCTGCAAGATGTTCTTTGCAGAGTTCAAAGTCCTGCATCCAGACCACTGTATTCGCAGGTAAAAAATCAAACAACGAAATTCTCTCTTCACTTTCAAACTGTGTATGCACATTGGGTATGATGCTTACCTGCAATAGTTTTCTTTCACTTAATTGTGTTTCGGGGTCAACTATGCGGATAGAGTCAACATCATTGCCAAACAACTCTACCCGGTAAGGTTTTTCATTACCAAAAGAATAAATATCAAGAATTCCTCCCCGAATGGCAAATTGTCCCGGCTCGTAAACAAAATCTGTTCGTTCAAAACCATAATCAGATAATTTAAGAAGCAGTTGTTCTACATTCAGTGTATCACCGGATTTTATTTGAATGATATTCGATGAAAGGGTAGCTGGTAATACTACTTTTTCAAACAACGCTTCTGGGTAGGTAACGATAAATTTCTTATTTCCACCTGCAGCAATTTTTGTTAATGCTTCGGTTCTCAACATTACATGAGAAGAGTTGAGCAATTGGTAATTTTTTCTATTCTTAAAAGACGATGGGAAATAAAAAATATCTAAAGCTGATGTAAGGTTCTCTAAGGTATTGTGGAAATAAGCGGCTTCTTCAGCATCATTTAAAACGATCAAATGGTTCAATAAGGATGATGATGGATGCATAAAAGCAGCCGCTACTACAAACTGTGATGAACTTCCCTGTAAATTTTTAAGTGCAATTTTTTCGGGTTGGGCAAACGAGAGCCTGTCCGCCAATTGAAAAAGGCGGGGGGATTTTTGATACTGTTCCAGCAAATCCTGTACACCCATGAGAAATGCAAAGATAACCACGGATCAGGGGATTAAATGGATTTCGTGGATTTTTAAATTGCTAATTCGGGAGCTATTCGTATTTTACTAGTTCAATAAAAATGCTTCCATATGGCAGTTCAACCTTGGCGAACCGGCAAAGTAATTCGCATAGAAAATGAAACCTCCAGTACCCGCCGCTTTTGGATAGAGATTCCTGAACTTAATTCCTTCGATTTTATTCCCGGCCAATTTGTTACACTCGATCTGCCTATACACGAAAAGCCAAATAAACGGTGGCGCAGCTATTCCATTGCCAGTTGGCCGGATGGGACCAATGTGTTTGAACTGGTAATTGTATTGTTGGAAGATGGGTTAGGAACTCCGTGGTTATTTAATAATGTAGTTGTGGGTTCAGAACTTACACTTCGTGGACCACAAGGCGTATTTACATTGCCCGATCCAATTGACAGGGATCTTTTCTTTGTTTGTACCGGAACGGGCATTGCTCCTTTCCGGTCGATGGCGCATCATTTGCTAATGAATAATATTCCGCATCATAAAATTTATTTGATTTTTGGTTGCCGCAAATTTGGCGACGCTTTATATGCTCCGGAATTAAGAGAGCTTAGCCGCAAAGTTCCGAGCTTTCAATTCATCACAACGTATTCCCGTGAAGAGCCGGGTAACGAAGATCACCTGGTAAGACAAGGATATGTACACCAGGTGTACGAAGATATTTGCACCAAGAACATGACTTTCTCGCCAGAAAATCCAGAACAAAAAATTGTGAAGCCGGCCTACTTTTTTCTCTGCGGTTGGAAAAACATGATCGATGAGGCTAAGAAAAGAATTCAGGATTTGGGGTATGATAGAAAATCCATTCACCAGGAATTATACGGATAGTTAAATGTGGGAATGTGTAAGTCTGTAAATATGAAAATGAATTAGCTTTGCGCCCATTATGGAAGTAAAAAACTTATTTGATCCTACAGTAAAGGAAGAAATCGTTTCCCGCATCAATAATCTGAAACCTGCTACCCAAAGAAAATGGGGCCAAATGGATGTGGCGCAAATGCTGGCTCATTTGCAGCAACCATTAAAAGTGGCGTATGGTGAACATAGTCCTAAAGGAAATTTTCTTATCCGCACATTATCAGTTTTTTTCAAAAGCAGCTTATATAACGAAAAGCCGTATGCAAAAAATTTGCCTACCGATAAAACATTTAAAATAGCTGACTCAAGGGACTTTATTAAAGAACGGGAAAGCCTGGTTGAGATGGTAAATAGTTTTGCTCCTGAAAAATTAACTAAAAAACCCCATCCTGTTTTTGGAGAACTTACACAGGATCAATGGAGTAAAAGCCAGTGGAAACATTTAGATCATCACTTGCAGCAGTTTGGAGTATGAGTATGAGAAGGTATGGTGAGTAGCATGGGATATAAGAAATTAAAAAGCCGGTTATGAACCGGCTTTTGTTTTATGCAATTGCGTTTAATACAATATTTTTTAATTTTTCAATCGGCACCCTTTCCTGCTCCATCGAATCTCTGTGACGAATTGTAACCGTATTATCTTCTTTACTCTGGTGATCAACAGTTACACAGAAAGGTGTTCCTAATGCATCCATCCTTCTGTAGCGTTTACCAATTGAATCTTTCTCTTCGTAAAAGCAACGAAAATCTGCCTTACAATCAGCCATAATTTGTTCCGCAATTTCTGGCAAACCATCTTTCTTCGTTAATGGCAGTACGGCCAATTTAATTGGGGAAAGTTTGGCAGGGAATTTCAATACAACACGACTGTCTTGTTTTTCTGCAGTGCTTAGATCTTGCTCTTCATATGCATGACTCATTACAGCTAAAAACATTCTATCCAACCCGATTGATGTTTCAATTACATAAGGAATATAGTTGCCATAAGCTTTCCCAGTAGTCGGGTCAATATCATTATCAAAATACTGCTGTTTCTTTTTGCTGTATTCCTGGTGTTGTTTTAAATCGAAATCGGTGCGGCTATGAATACCTTCCAGTTCTTTAAAGCCAATCGGAAATTCAAATTCAATATCGCAAGCAGCATCAGCATAATGCGCCAACTTTACATGGTCGTGGTAACGATATTTTTCTGCTGGCATGCCAAGACTTTTGTGCCATTCCAATCTTATGGTCTTCCATTTTTCGTACCACTCCTTTTGTGTACCGGGGCGGATGAAGAATTGCATTTCCATTTGTTCAAACTCCCTCATGCGGAAAATAAATTGTCTTGCAACAATTTCATTTCTAAAAGCCTTACCTATTTGCGCAATACCAAACGGAATTTTCATTCGCCCGGTTTTTTGCACATTTAAAAAATTTACAAAAATACCTTGTGCAGTTTCTGGTCTTAGATAAACTTTATTGTCCTCATCATCGCTGGAAACGGTTGAACCAAATTCCGTAGAGAACATCAAGTTGAACTGGCGAATATCCGTCCAATTGCAAGTGTCGCTTACAGCACATTTAATTTTATTTGCTTCAATTAATGATTTTAATCCTGCAAAATCATCTTTTGCCAGTAGTGATTCCATTTGGCCTAATAAATTATCAGCTTCATTACTTTCCTTTTCGCCTTTGGTTCTTAACTCTTCTGCAAATCCTTCAATGAGATGGTCTACCCTATATCTTTTTTTGCTGTCTTTATTATCGATCATCGGGTCGTTGAAATTATCAACATGGCCGCTTGCCTTCCAGGTGGTAGGATGCATAAAAATGGCTGCGTCAATACCTACGATATTGTCGTGCAACTGCGTCATGCTTTTCCACCAATAATCTTTGATGTTCTTTTTCAGTTCACTACCCATTTGTCCGTAGTCGTACACAGCCTGCAGGCCATCATAAATTTCACTACTGGGAAAAATAAAACCGTACTCTTTACAATGCGAGATGATCGCCTGAAATTTGTTCGAATCGTTTGCCATAGGCGGCAAAAATAAGCCCAAAAAAGCGAAAAAGGGCTATGAAAAAGATGATGTTGCCAGCTGCGGTACCCTGCGCATCGTCCCTTGCGTCGCACTCTTCAGGGTTCTGTTCGCTGTTCAACTTTATCTCGCAGTCTAATTAGATAGGCAACAGTCATTGCGAAATTTAATCCACTGGTATAGCAATTACATCGTTGCAACAAACACAAACTTCTTTACCATCAATCCACACCGACTTTGCACGGTTGGTGCAACAATCTTCTGCCTTAAACTCTACTGTTAGTTTATAAACAGTTGTGCCTTTTATTTCGAGATACATTTCAGTTCTTGCAGTACCGAGTCTGATTTTTTTTGCTGCATTATCCTCATTGAGGGCTAAGGCATTTGTTCTTGCCGGGTCAGAAAAGATTTTTATATCTGAGAAAGTATAACGTGGGCTTGGGCCAAAAAGCAAATCCTCACGGGTAGTTTTATCTACCAACTTAAAATCCATGTGGGACCAAAACATGATACAGAATACACCTGTACAATTTAAGTCCGGTCCATCGCAATTTGCTTTTGTAGACTTCTTACAAGAAGCAGAGAAAACAGAAATGCCAAGTAGTATAGCAATCACATAAGATTTCATAAACTTGTATTTTATAGACTGACAACAGCAAAAATAAAGCCGTTGCTATAGTTTTCTGATAATTCTTATTTAAAACACAATAAAACTTCAAAGACTTGGAAAGCAATATTTCAGCTTGCCCCGAAAATTTATTTTAAACTGAATCTTCCGTTGTAGGTGGAGACACTTCAATCACTATTTTTTCTTCCGGCTGTTGTTGAATAGATTTTTCGGATTCTACTTCAATTTGTTGCACCCATACTGCATAGCTGGTAGGATAAATACGGGAGCCTGTATGCACAACATAAGCATGCGTAAATGCAGCTCCGAAATATAATATCATCGAAGAATAATAGACCCATAACAAAATAACAATTACTGAACCTGCAGCACCATAGGCAGAACTCATTCTACTATGCCCCAGGTAATAGCCGATCACAAACCTGCCCAGCATAAACAAAAAAGCAGTTACAAAAGCCCCAATCCATACATGCTTCCATTTTATTTTGGCATCAGGCAGTACTTTGAAAATGGCAGCAAAAATGAAAGCGGTAATAAAGTAGGTAATAATTATATTAAGTATATAAACCAACCATACGGTCAGTTGTGGGTATTTGTCCATCAGGTTATTCAGTACAAAATCAAGTCCGCCATTTATAATCAACGAAACAAGCAAAATAAACCCCAATGTAATGATCATGGAAAAGGAAAGCAAACGATTCAGGACTAGTTTTATAAAACCAAACCCCTTTTTTGGCTTTGCCTTCAACTTCCAGATATGATTAATTGAATCCTGTACTTCGCCAAAAACACTGGTGGCGCCGATAATAAGGGCTGCCAATCCAACAATAGTGGCAAAATTACTTTCCGAACTCTGGGTGGCGTTGCGTATAGTTTCTTGTATATCGGTGGCAGCAGAATGCCCTACAAATCCTTCAATTTGGTGATAAATCGACCCTTCCACTACATCTCGACCATAAAAAAGGTCGCTGAACCAAATTATAATTATTAGTAAGCCGGGTAACGAAAAAACTGTAAAAAAAGCCAATGCAGCACTTAACCCTAAAATATTACTGTCAATAAAATCAGCAAACGAGTGTTTTGTTATTTTCCAGGCATCTTTAATTGTCATTATAAGGTAGGGTTTAAAAATTGTGCCAAATAGTTATGCTATGTTAGTTTCTCATTATTCTTATGTCGCTCCCCATCTCTTGCATTTTTTTTCTCAAAATTCCTTTCCAATGCAGTTGTCAGATCAACACCTGTCTGGTTGGCCATACAAATCAATACCCATAATACATCCGCCATTTCATCACCGAGGTCTTTGCCTTCATCGCTTTTTTTAAAACTCTGGTCGCCATATTTGCGTGCCATGATTCGGGCCAACTCTCCCACCTCTTCCGTTAGTATCGTCATATTCGTTAATTCGCTGAAGTAACGAACGCCAACTGTTTTTATCCATTCATCCACTTGTTGCTGAGCATTTGAAATAGTCATAACAAAAAATTTAGAGAATGATTGCAATATAGCATGATTATTGGCGTTTAGCATTTCCCGCCAGTTGATAACGGGATGAATTTGTACCTCCTACCCTCTGAAGAATGTTGTAAACCAATTCCTTTAAAAGATTAATAGTATTCTATGGTGGTTACCGTAATTCGACGGCTATTAGCTGTCACTATCCTGTCCGCATCTCTTTTTGTTTCCCAGGCACAGCCTGAAATATCTTCTTTAGCAAAAGAAAGCAAGCCTTATAAATTGTTGACTACAGGGAAACAAATTACTATTAAAAGCAGCAAACAAATAAAGCATGTGATGTTATGGACCACTGGTGGCAACCGGGTGGTAGAGCAACGGGAAATCAACAACAGTTCATTTGTGATCAATATTCCAGTAAGCCAAAAAACTTTTTTCCTTATGGTGGGGTTGAGTGATGGGAAGATTTATACGGAGAAGATCGGGATAAGAGAGTGAGTGGTGAATAGTGAATACGTCACTCTTTATTTTTTGTATCCATAACAATGGTTACAGGTCCATCATTCAATAATTCTACTTTCATATCTGCACCAAATATGCCTGTACCGATTGGCTTACCTAAATCAGTAGTCAATTGCTCAATCATTCTTTCATACAAAGGAACTGCAATATCTGGCTTACTGGCTTTAATATAAGAAGGTCTGTTTCCTTTTTTGGTAGAAGCATGAAGTGTAAACTGGCTTACCAATATTATCTCTCCGTTTTTATCTTTTACCGACTCATTCATTACACCTGCTGCATCATCAAAAATTCGGAGGTTTACAATTTTGCCGCTCAGCCATTCAATATCATCATTAGTATCTGCATCTTCTATTCCTACTAATACCAGCAGGCCTTTATCAATCTGCGAATGAATTGCTCCATTAATTGTTACACTTGCTTTTGATACCCGTTGAATAACTGCCCGCATTGTCCGTAATTTTGTTTTACAAATGTAATTGCTGAAAAATGATTGATGTTACGAAAGAAATAAATTTCCAAACTACCCGCAGTGGCGGCAAAGGCGGCCAAAATGTAAACAAGGTAGAAACCGCTGTTATTGCATCGTTTCATATTGACAGCTCGCAAATATTGACGGAGGAACAAAAATCACTGCTAAAAGAAAAAATATCCAACCGTATTACGGCCGAAGGTTATTTGCAGGTAAAAGCTCAAACCCATCGTACCCAACTATCCAATAAAGCAGAAGCTGTTGAAAAAATAAATGAGCTGATTCGCAAATCCCTGGAAAAGAAAAAACCCCGTATTGCTACTAAAGTCAGCAAAGCATCCAAACAAAAGAGATTGGATTGGAAAAAGAAAAACGCAGACATTAAAGCAGGCAGGCAAAAAATTAAAAGAGGTGATTTCTAAAACCAAAAAGCCAGAATAATTGTAAATTAGGTGTTCAATTGAATGTTGTGCGAAAAAGCCTGCTGACGATATTTGTCTTACTACTATTTTTTACTGCTTTCACCTACCTGTTGGGTTCTTGCAGAAAAGGGCCACACACAAACGGATTAGAATTAATGCAACAGGAAATTCCAGCCGGGTTTCCGCAACCTGCTTATAATTTTTCCGACAATCCCCTAAGCAAAGAAGGTTTTGAATTAGGCCGAAGATTGTTTTATGATGGCCGCCTTTCCATTGATAATGTTACTCCTTGCTCATCGTGTCATCAGCAAATTGCAGGGTTCGGTACTTTTGAGCATGACCGCAGCCACGGTGTAAACAACTCTCATACATTACGCAATGCGCCGGGATTATTTAATCTTGCCTGGAACACCAGTTTTCATTGGGATGGAAAATATTCTTCATTAGTGGATGCCATTGCACAACCTATTAACGGGCATATTGAAATGGGCGAATCTTTTAACGGTGTTATCAGTAAAATACAGGATGATGCAGAATACCGGGAATCGTTCAAGAAAGTATTTGGTTACCCATTTATACGGCCTGAATATATTTTACAAGCATTGGCACAGTTTACCGGCTACATGGTTTCTGCCAATTCTAAATACGACAGGTATAAAAAAGGAATGGAGAGTTTTTCAATACAGGAAGAAAATGGCTACCAGGTGTATAAAGCAAATTGTGCAACTTGTCACCCGGAACCTTTATTTACAGATTACAGTTACCGGAATATCGGTTTGCCCGTTGATAATTTTTTGAAAGATTATGGCCGCTTAATGGTTACACGTAAAGCAGAAGATTCATTAAAATTTAAAGTGCCAACGCTACGCAACACTTATATTTCGTCTAACTATATGCATGATGGAAGAATGGGTACCTTATTACAATGTGTAAATCATTATAGAACGGGAGTTCAACAAAGTAGCACATTGGACCCGTTATTGACAAACGGAATTACACTTACCAATGCACAAACAACAGATTTATTATTATTTCTCCGGGCATTAACTGATTCTGCATTTATACAAGATCCCCGTTTTCGACAACCAGATTAATCAGCAGGGTATAAAATAAAAAAACTCCCCGACTTTTGGAGAGTTTATATAAATAAACGTGGAATAAATTAGAAAGAAGGCTTTCGCTTGCCAATTAATACACCCAAGGATTGTTTTTGATTCTCAATATCTTTTTGAGTATTCTCCTGGTCAGTTTTATTATCTGCTAATTTTTTCTCCAGAGAGGCCTGGTCGTCTCTTAGGTCCCGTAGCTTTTTCTCTGCCTTTGCAATTGTTTCTTCCTGTGCTTTTATTTCTAATTCCAAACTAGCGGCTTCAACATCCGGCAACAGGTTATTCAAATAGGATTTAGCTCTGCCAATATCTTCGGGAGACAATGCATCCATCAGATTCTTATCATCTTTGCTTAATATAACATATAGTACTGCTTCGTCTTTTTCTTTGCGACTTTTCCGTTCGACTTTAACGACATAATCAATACTTTCGCTACTGATATCCGTTACATAGGAATTTTTGAAAACAAGAAATCCCTTGTCCTTATTTAAAATCCCTTTTTCTTCTTTGGGCTTATATCCCAGCTTTGCCATTTTCTGCACAAAGGCGTTTTCTACAGCTTCAGGAGTAAACCCATAATCAATCATTACTGCCCGCTGTTTTTTTTTGCCATATTGTATGGTGCCTTCATAAGCTTGCGCCGAAGCCATTGCCACAAATCCAATTGCTAATAAAAGGGTAAACATATTTCTTTTCATGTGTATATTTTTATTTTTGAATTTTGTCACATGTAATTCGCCGCAAATATTTATTACCGGTTGGTAAGTTTTACTTAAGGCTCATTTCATACCAGAATAATTTGGGGTAAAGATACAGTAAGAGGCAAAATCGTTGCAATAATCCTAAATAATCATAGGCAAACAGATGAATTCGTTTTTTGCCTGTGCATCAATTACTTTTGTTACGCTGGCATTGTAGTTGACGGCTAAAACTAAATTTTCCAATCCTTTGAGTGGCATTAAAAAACTGGCGGGACAAACATTATGGTATGGGGTAAGCAGTATTTTCGGCCGCTTCCTTAATTACCTGCTTACACCGCTATTGGTTACCATTTTCGCTTCTGGAGAATATGGCAAGATCAGTACACTATTTACCATCGCCGCCTTTTTGAATATTGTTTATACGTACGGACTTGAAACTTCGTATTTCCGTTTTGCGGCATTGCAGCCCGAAAGCAAAGTGTATAATACCTGCTCTTCCTCCATCCTTATAACCACAGTATTATTAACAGGTTTCCTTTTTCTTTTTACAACCGACTTTGCTGTTTTCCTGGAAATGCCCAAGCACCCGGAATATATTACCTGGGTTATACTGATAGTAGCATTAGATACATTGGCCGTAATGCCATTTGCGAAACTCCGGCATGAAGGAAGACCCAGAAAATTTGCCGCAATAAAAATTTTAAACATACTAATTAATGTAGGACTTGTTATTTTCTTCCTGGTAGTTTGTAAGAATGCACATGAAAAAGGTGCTGATAACCTTTTTGCTACGTTGTATAATCCTAAAATAGGATTGGGTTATGTTATCCTTGCCAACCTGATTGCCAGCGGCGTTACCTTATTGTTATTGGCTAAAGAATTTTTTCAATTTCGTTTCCAGCTAAACCCGGGTTTCTGGAAAGAAATGATGCGCTACAGCTGGCCGCTGATCATTGTAGGTTTTGGTGGCATGATCAATGAAACGATTGATCGCATCATGCTGCTGAAACTATATCCCGGCACTACAGAAGAAGCGTTTTCACAATCTGGAATTTACTCGGCCAATTATAAACTGGCCGTAGTAATTGTGTTGTTTATACAGGCTTTTCGTATGGGTGCAGAGCCTTTCTTTTTTAAACAATCAACTTCAGAAAATGCGCAGCGTACGTATGCAAGGGTGATGAAATTTTTTGTTATTGCCTGTTGCTTTTGCTTTTTAGGTGTCACTTTATTTCTAGACATCTGGAAATATTTTATGGGCACCCGTTATCCTGAATACTATACCGGTTTAAAAATTGTACCGTTATTGATGTTGGCTAAAATTTTTCTTGGTATTTATTACAATCTTTCAATCTGGTATAAGATAAAAGAAAAAACATTGACGGGTGCATGGATAACACTCGGAGGCGCTGCTATCACTATTGCTTTCAACTGGATATTTATTCCGATACTTGGCTATATGGCTTGTGCTATAGCTACGGTTCTATGTTATGGATTTATGATGGCTGTAAGCTATTCGCTGGGGCAAAAACATTATCCTATTCCGTATGCTAGAAAAAAGATACTGGCTTATATAGCAGTTTGCCTGATTTTATTTGGCCTGCACCAGGCATTTCTTTTACTGGTTTTGAATAGTTGGATAAACCGTGGAGTAGGCTTGTTCTTTGTAGGCCTATTTACTTTATTGGTGTTGAATGTGGAACGGAAAGAGTTTGAAAGGATGCCGGTGGTGGGGAGGTTTTTGAAAAAATAACTACCATCATACACAATACTATATCTTTTTAAAAGGATTGAAATAATAAAGTACATCCTGATTAAAGTCATAGATTGTACAATCAATCAAATCTTTCTTTTCAATTGAAATCCCTTGTGCAAAGCGTAATGCTTCTTCAAAAGAATCAAAAACTGTATATACTTTTTGATTCTCATTCCTTGCAACATTATAAGACTCATCCAAAACATGACCTGTATAAGTATCTGCTCTCAATAGAACAGCTTGCCCTTTAAGTATTTTAGGAAATTTCTCCATCTTATTTTCAATACATTTTCACAAACAGGTTATTCATTTTCTCAAACCCAACCGTAGTTACCGGCCCATGTCCACTGTAAACTTTGGTTTCATCAGGCAATGTGAAAAACTGAGTCTGAATACTATTGATCAAAGTACTCATATTCCCACCGGGCAAATCGGTTCTGCCTACACTTCCGTTAAAAAGAACATCGCCGCCGATAATAAAGCCGCCGGCTTCATGATAAAATGAGATGCTGCCGGGTGAATGGCCGGGGGTAAAGCGGATCTCCAGTTCATCTTCCCCGATTTTTATCAAATTTCCCGGTTTTAAGTAAACCAAAGGTCCCTCATAATTGTCGAATGGAAGTTGGTACATCAGACCTGACTGTGGGGCAAAATCCAGCACTGGTTTTTCTTTTTCGTGCAGGTGAAGGGGCAACCCCCAGGTATCATGTACGAATTTGTTGCCGAAAACATGGTCGAGGTGGCAATGTGTATTAAGCAGCAAAACAGGGTTCAGGCCTGTCTTTTCAATGCCCGTTTTTAACTCCTCCCTTTCTTCCGGAAAATAACAGCCGGGGTCTATAATGCAGCACTGTTTTTGTTCGTTATACAAAACGTAGGTATTCTCCTGAACGGGACTAAAAGTGAATGACTTAACAGTTAACATGGATGGTTTTTTCGTACTTTTATAAAAGCCTCCCTAAATCCCTCCGAAGGAGGGACTTTAAGTCGCTTAAACTCGAAAATACAAAACAGGGAGCAAGGTGTAAGCCTTGATTTTTTGGAAATGTTGGTTGCAATTGGAGACTTTGAAAAAGCTGAGTAGAATTACCGAACGATGAAGAGTGCGACGCAACAGACGATGATAGTAGTAATGTAGCTGGAATTATAAGAAACGATTATAAAGTAATACGAAACTGAAAAGATGAAGAAAGTATTAAGCCTGATTGTCTGCCTTTCCGCTTTCCTTGCAATGGAAACTGCAGCACAAGTGAACACCGTTGAATTTGGTAAGAACCGTGTGCAATACCAAAAGTTCAAATGGAAATATTACCAGACAGAAAATTTCAACAGCTATTTTAGCCAGGATGGTTTGGGGCTTGGCAAATACGTAGCCCAGATTGCAGAACTTGAACTGGCGGGTATTGAGGAATTTGTGGAGTATGGTTTACAACGCCGGGCCAATATTGTAGTATATAACAACTACGATGAAATGCAGCAATCTAACATAGGGCTGGGTATTGATTGGCAAACCACTGGTGGTGTTACGAAACTGGTGAATAATAAAATGCTTGTTTACTTTGATGGCAACCATGATAACCTTCGCCGCCAGATCAGACAGGGTATTGCAAAAATTTTGGTTGATAATGTTTTATTTGGTGACGACCTTGGTGAATTTGCTGCTAACCAGGCTTTGCTTGATCTACCAAAATGGCTAACCGATGGTTTTATTTCTTATGCCGCCGAAAACTGGAGCACCTCTTTAGATGATGAGCTCCGCTCTGCTATGCTGGCTGGTTCTTATAACAATTTTTACCAGTTTGCTTTTGATAAGCCGTTACTGGCCGGTCACTCCTTCTGGAAATATATTGCTGACAAGTATGGCAAAAACAAAACCACCTATTTTTTATACCTGTCCCGTATCTATCGCAATTTGAACAATGCCTCTAATAAAATTGCGAAAAAGAAATTTAAAAAAGTGTTGCAGGATTTTATGGTGGATGTGCAACAACAATATTTTAAAGATATTCGTGGCCGTCGTAATACTCCAAAAGGTCAGTTGTCTATTAGCGAAACAGTTGGTAAAAAAGACTATATCCGCTTTAATGCAAATCCTGTTCCCCGCAGCTTTACCTATGCATTGGTGGAGTTTACACAAGGCCGCTACCAGGTGGTGTTGATGGAAAATTTTGTGAACAGGAAAATATTATTAAAACTCGGGGTTCGCAGTCGTGAAGATGATAAACATCCTAACTACCCGATATTGGCTTGGGATGGTAAAGGCACCCGCCTTGCTGTATTATATAACGAAGAAGGAAAAACAAAATTCTTTGTGTATGATATGGTGAACCGTACAAAACTTTGGAAACAGGAAATTGATAAGTTTGACCAGGTGCAGGATATGAAATACATGCTGGACAATAATACCCTATTGATGAGTGCTGTAAGAAGTGGCCAGACGGATATCTTTATTTATAAAATTGACAAGCAAACTATTGAACAAGTTACCAATGATGTGTATGATGATTTAGACCCATCGTTTGTAGCATTTCCCAATAAAACAGGTGTATTGTATTCCAGCAACAGGCCATCGGCCACTGCTGCCAGCAGCGATGATTCATTGCCCGGTAAGCATTTTAATATTTATCTCGTTGATAACTGGAATAAGTCAGATGTGAAGCAAATTTCAAAAATGACGGATTTGAAATTTGGTAATGCAAGATTCCCTTCACAATATAACCAGTCGCATTTCACCTTCATCAGCGATGAAAATGGTATTAATAACCGCTATGCCGGTTTCTTTAAAACTGAAAGAGCCGGATTGGATACATTGGTTTTTATTGGTGATGAAATGCTGCGCAACCCCCCAAAAGAAGAAGTAGACAGTGTATTAAAAGTATGGGAGAAATCGGATATCGATTCCGTAGGATTTGTTTCTATTACCAACGATTCATCGTATGTATTTCCATTGACCAACTATCAAAGTAGTATGTTGGAAACAAGAACCGCCGGCGATAACCAACAAGTAAGTGAAGTGGTGAAGTTGGGTGATACAAAATTATTATACCGCCTGCGGGTAGATGAAAACACACTACGCCGCCGCAATGTAAATGCAAGCCCAACAGAGTATCTGCGCAAACTAATTGAGGAAGAAAAGAAAGCGGCTCGCAAAGGTGCCACTTATCAACCTGCTACAGATACCGCCACAAAAAAACCACAAGATTTTTTTAATACCGGCTTTGATGAAGAAAAAAAAGACAGTACAACAACTACTGATAATGTAACAGGCGCAAATCAACCAGCAATAGACCCTATTTTAAAAAAAGCAAAAATATTTGAGTATCGTCCGCCTAAATTTTTTACTGATTACTTGGTTAGTGGCTTTAACAACAATGTACTGGTAACCCGTTTTCAGGCATATCAGGGAGGCAGCGGCCCAATCAATCTTAGCAATGGCAATCCTTTCAACGGTATACTTCGGTTAGGTACATCCGATTTATTTGAAGATTGGAAATTTGCCGGTGGCTTACGCATCAGCCCTAACCTTGATAATAATGAGTACGTATTTACTGCACAATACCTGAAGAAAAGGTTAGATTATGGATTCACCTATTACCGGAACTCCGTTAATAATCCACCGTTGTATGATGATTCTCTTTATTTTGCCAAGTCCTTTACTAATCTTTACCAGGCATCTATATCTTATCCGTTCAATAAAATAAAAAGTATCCGTTTTAATGTAGCATACCGGAGCGATAAGTATGTTACATTATCTACAGACCCAACATCACTTACAACTCCTGACAACAGGCTTGGCTATGCATTGGCACATATTGAATATGTACATGATGATGCTGTTTCGCCTGCTATGAATATTTGGAAGGGGCTTCGCTGGAAAGCTTTTCTCGACTTTAATACCCAAATCAGCAAATCTGGTTCAAAAGGAACGGGTGATTATCCTATTACAATGAATGTTGGTTTTGATGCAAGGCATTACTTACCTATTTACCGTAATATTATATGGGCTGTACGAAGTGCTGCTGATTTTTCGTGGGGCGATCAGAAAATTATATATTATTTAGGTGGTGTTGACAATTGGCTATTTCCAAAATTCAATAATGCCAACAGACCCGATCCTGACAATAGCTATGCTTATCAATCACTCGCAGTTAATCTCAGGGGCTTTCAACAAAACGTAGCCAATGGCAATAACGCTTTTGTGATAAACAGTGAAATAAGAGTACCGGTATTTACATCGTTCTTTAATAAACCTATTAACAATGCTTTTCTCAGAAACTTCCAGGTTGTTCAGTTTTTTGATTTAGGCACAGCATGGAACGGGTCATATGATAAGTTTGAAAGGCCGAATGTAATTTACCAGGCTCCACCTTC
>CAZXMP010000021.1:0-33451 GCA_964641575.1 uncultured Chitinophaga sp.
CCTAAACCCTAAAAAAGTAAAAAATTTATTTGCTTTTTTACACAGTTCATGTTGGCTGCTGGCTTTATTTTAAGATGGAATCGCCTATTTATAATATTTCTCCACTACAAAACCAGTAGCTCCAAAGGGAGTTAGAATATCGGTTAACTGTAATGAGTCCGCAATTGAGATTACTTTTTTAAAAACAGAACTGTCAAGGTTAGAAAGGTTCGAAGTATTTTTATTGTCAAATGTTACTTGATAAAGAATTGACCCTTTACGTTTAAAATCGTTTTTCCATATCCTGTCTTTGTAGAACATGTAGTAGTAACGAAAGTTGTTTCCATCAACTTGCACATGAATACGAGGATGTTTTGCTTTAAGATTTCGATTTGTCGTTACAAAAAACTTTGCTTTTGCATCATCCACATTTGCCTGAGATGCCAATTGATACACATGGCACGAAGTAAGTAAAATCAAAATAAGGAAGACTAAGAATGTTTTCATTTTTCTAAAGGGATTCGGTCAAATTTGTCAAAGTTACAGAATGTGTGAAAGCTTGCAGCCAACAAGTAAATTTATGATATAAGGCGTACTCATCCAAGGAAAGTAGCCTTTGAAAATCAACACTTTGATGTTATACATTTTGTATTGTCGTAAGGACAATCCACTTTTTTAAAAACTTCCAGTTGCTGCTGTATATCACATTTTTTAAAAATTTAATGAATTAGCAAATTGCTTTATAATGACCTTTAAAATTTTCTGGTTTATTTGATTTTTCGATTTAGCCGTTTAATTATTTGAAGGTGCTGATGCGTATGATACAATTAGTAACTCATGATAACATAAAAAAAGTAAAATAATTTATTAATGAAAATTATTACCTTAGCCCTGTTAATGGAAACGTTGGTGTAAATACAGAGACCAGCATAGTAAATCAAGTTCTTTCGATATTATAATAGATTATTTTTCAACTACTTATAATCATTTAGCAGGCAAGGTTCACAGCCCTTCGTCTCCGCACCTAACCCGCCATAATTATTGTATAGGCGGGTTTTGATTTATAACCCAAATAATTTCTCCGCATTCACAGTTGTTATTTTTGCTACTTCCTCAATAGATATATTCTTAATAGTACTTAGTTTCTCCACCACATATTTTAAGTACGATGGTTCATTTCTTTTACCCCGGAAAGGCACTGGTGCTAAATAAGGCGCATCCGTTTCTAATACTACATTTTCTAAACCTACCGACTCCATCACTTTATCAAGTCCTGAATTTTTAAATGTCACAACTCCACCTATTCCAAGATAAAAACCAAGATCGATTATTTTTTGTGCTTGCACTGCATCGCCGGAAAAGCAATGAAAAACTCCGGTAAGTTGTCCTTTTTGATGGGCAGTTACTACTTCAATACACTCATCCGTAGATTCCCTGGAATGAATAACGATCGGAATAGCATACTCCAAAGCCCACTCAATTTGCTCATTGAATGCAGCATATTGTTGTTCGGTAAAAGTTTTGTCCCAGTAAAAATCGAGGCCAATCTCTCCTACTGCTTTAAAATGTTGCTTTTCCAAATAAGCCCTGGCAATGGCAAGCTCCTCGTTATAATTTTCTTTTACATAGCAAGGGTGCAGCCCCATCATACTCAGGCATTGCTCTGGACGGCTTTGCTCCAGATCCAACATCTGCTGGTGAGTAGAAGAATCTATCGCCGGCATTAATATCTTACCAACTCCCTCTTTTTCGGCTCTTTTCAGCATTTCTGCCAATTCAGGCTCAAATTCGGGCAGGTAAATATGCGAATGGGTGTCTATCAGCGTCATTTTCAATGCTTTTCAATAGCAAAACTCTGTAAAAAAATTTAAGAAACCTTTAAACTTTCATCAATAAACACCATCCTATAGCCGTTAATTAATTAAATTCCTAAAACTGCGTTTATGAAACCCTGTTTCCGTTTTAATCAACTTCTCACTGTAATTCTTTTTTCAAGTCTTTTATTGGTGGTGTCCTGCCAAAAAGAAAATAGCCTCGATAGTGCTGAAGAATTAGAGCAACAAGAAGCATCTGTTCTTTCCAGCGAAGCGGATGCTGAGGCAGAAATTGTTTTCAACGAAGTGTTTGATGAAACAATAGGAGTAAATAATGAAGTGGGAATGGAAGGTGTTGGTAGCCTCGATCGTGTAAACCCTAACCCTTGTTATACCGTTACTGTTACAAGACTCAATCCTCCGGATCTATTCCCTGTAAAAGTGGTTATTGACTTTGGCCCAACTCCATGCAGGGGACTTGATGGTCATTACAGAAGAGGTAAAATTATTACTGTTTATACCGGCCGGTTATTGAATGCGGGATCTATAGCCACTACCACTTTTGATGGTTTTTATGTTGATACCATTAAAGTAGAAGGCACTCATAAAATCGAAAATACCAGCTCCTCAAATACTACCCGCCAATTTACGGTTGACGTTACAAATGCCAAACTGACCAAGCCAAGTGGCAATTTTGTAGAATGGAATAATCATAAAGTGATCACCCAGCTGGAAGGTTTAGCCACCCCATTTGTTCCGCTTGATGATGTATTTAAAATTGAGGGTTCTGCAAATGGCCGTGTGCAAAGGGGCAGATTGATAGCAGCCTGGGAGTCAAATATTATTGAACCCCTGTTTAAAAGGTTTAATTGCCGCTGGATAGTAAGAGGGAAAATACGTACTGTTCGCCGCAATACGAATACAACTGGCCCATGGGTGGCAGTTTTGGACTTCGGAAACGGTACTTGCGACAATCTTGCCGTGGTAACAATAAACGGAGTTTCCAGACAAATTACTTTGCGGTAATTAAAAAATTATTATACCTTTAAACCAGTTTTCATAGGGTACGGATTAAAAACGGGCCAGGGTTTCTACCCAGGCCCTAACTTTTTTATACCCGAACCGATTTTTTTAAGGCTGTAAAGACCGAAAAACAAAGCCTTTTTCGGTAAAGAATTGGAGTACCTCCGGCAAAACAAATTGCAATTTTACAAAAGCTTTCTCACTATCGTGAAATACAATAATTGAACCTGCACCTGCATTTCCAATTACATTTTTAAGACAGCTTTCGTTAGTTAACTCCTCATCAAAGTCTCCACTTAATACATCCCACATTACAATTTTTGAAGAATTATCTTTCAAAACAACATTTACTTGCCTGGCCTGCGATGAACGAATTCTTCCATAAGGTGGTCTGAAGAGTTTTGAATTAATATGCGTTGAAGCTTCAGCAATATCTGCGAGATACTCATCATTTGCTGTTTTCCATCCGTTCAGGTGTTGTTGGGTATGATTGCCTGCTACATGTCCTTCTTCCAAAATTCTTTTATAAATAACCGGATGATCAACCACATTTTTACCGATGCAAAAAAAAGTAGCTTTTCCGTTATGTTTCTTTAACTCATCCAGTACAAAAGGAGTAGCAATGGGATGAGGCCCATCATCGAAGGTGAGGTAAATGATTTTTTCTTTTGTATCGACACTCCATAGCCGCTTCGGATATAGCTTCTTTAACCACCAGGGAGTTTTTACAAAATAATTCATTGCTGATTAAAGGTACAGGAATACAAGGTGCAAGGTACAAGTCGTGATATGGAAAATGACATCATGATATAGGGTTTCTTGCATTCTTGTGCCTTGTGCCTTGTACCTTGTGCCTTTCTTCTTGTACCTTCCTCGTTATCTTTGCAGCCTATGAGTAAAAAAGTGAGAGTTCGTTTTGCGCCAAGTCCTACCGGTGGCTTGCACCTGGGTGGCGTACGAACAGTTTTATACAATTATCTATTTGCAAAAAAACATGGTGGTGATTTTTTAGTTCGTATTGAAGACACCGACCAGAGCCGCTATGTAGCCGGTGCGGAAGAATATATTTTTGACACCTTAAAATGGTGCGGACTGGAACCGGATGAGAGTGTGCAGCATGGTGGCAACTATGGCCCCTATCGCCAGAGTGAAAGAAAAGAAAGCTATCGCCAATATGCTGAGCAATTGGTAAAAGATGGATATGCTTATTACGCATTTGATACACCGGAGGAGTTGGAAAAAATGCGGCAGGATTTCAAAACAGATAACAACCCTTCACCACAATACGACCATACCATCCGTATGAAAATGCGGAACTCGTTGACTTTATCTGCCGATGAAACACAAAAATTATTAGCAGAAGGAACAAGACATGTGATCCGTATTAAAATGCCGGAGCATGAAACGGTGAGTTTTACGGATATGATACGGGGCGAAGTAAAATTTGAAACATCACTCGTGGATGATAAAGTATTGTTGAAGGCAGATGGAATGCCTACCTATCATTTGGCCGTTGTGGTGGATGATCATTTGATGGAGATCAGCCATGCATTTAGAGGTGAAGAATGGTTGCCTTCTGCACCCGTTCATATCTTACTCTGGAAATATTTGTTTGGATTAGCAAATATGCCGCAGTGGGCTCACTTTCCATTAATACTTGGACCGAATGGAAAACTGAGCAAAAGAGATGGTGCCAAATATGGTTTTCCCGTATTTGCCATGAACTGGAATGATCCAAAGACCGGTGAGCTGACAGAAGGATTTAAAGAAAAAGGATTTTTGCCGGAAGCATTTCTTAACCTGTTGGCTATGCTTGGATGGAATGATGGTGGTGAACAGGAAATTTTTTCGAAAGAAGAATTGATAGCAAAGTTTTCCATGGAAAGAGTGCATAGTGCCGGAGCAAAGTTTGACTATGAAAAAGCAAAGTGGTTCAATCATGAATGGATTAAGAAGGCGGGAGTCGGGAGTTTAGAGCCGGGAGTTAAAAGCCTGCTGGCACAAAGTGGCGTTATTGTTAGTGATGATATTTTGCTGGAGAAAGTAATTGAATTAGTAAAAGATCGTTGCACATTATTGCCAGATTTTGTTCAACATTCCTCTTTCTTTTTCAAAGCTCCTGAAACATGGGATGTAGATGCGGTGAAACCGAAATGGAACGAGGAAAAGAAAATTTTCTTTGTCGCTTATACTGAAAAACTACAGACTACTACTGAATGGAATGCTATTGCATTAGAAAATAGTTTTAAAGAATTAGCGACTGAAAAAAATATCAAGCCGGGTGAATTACAACTTCCTTTCCGCATTATGCTGGTGGGTGGAAAATTTGGACCGCCTGTGTTTAATATTGCGGAGTTATTGGGCAAAGAAGAAACTGTTACGAGAATTAAGAAAGCATTATTAGCTTTTTAATTTCTTTTCTTAAATAAAGTCTTTTGAATTTTTTCCAAAGAATGCAAAGACAAGAACCATACTGGCCGCTAATACTCCTGTTAGCCATCATCAAGTTTGTGCTGCCGTTGTTTCTGCAATCGCCATTGTATGAGTTGCAACGGGATGAATATTTATACTATGAGCAGGGACAGCACCTGGCATTGGGCTATATGGAAAACCCGCCGTTGCTCTCTTATCTCGGTACCATCTCTTCCTGGTTTGGCGGTTCAGAAGCATGGATAAAACTATGGCCTTGTTTATTTGGTGCAGCTACTGTTGTTGTTACTTGTTTAATAACAGCAGAACTGGGTGGAAAATTATTTGCGCAATTTCTTTCTTCCTTAGGAATTATTACCGCTGCTTATTTACGGGTACATTATTTATTTCAACCCAATATTCTCGATATATTTTTCTGGACACTGGCCGTTTATTTTTTAGTTCGCTATGTTAATTCGAAAGACCAAAAATTTATTTATTGGCTGGCTGTTAGTATAGCACTTGGCTGCTGGGGAAAATATTCGGTGTTGTTTATTGCAATGGCCATCGTTGGCGGACTACTTCTTTCTCCGTACAGAAATGTATTGGTAAAAAAGAAAACATGGCTGGCTGCTTTATTAGCTATCATCATCATCGCCCCAAATGTATGGTGGCAATACCAGCACAACTGGCCGCTGGTACACCACATGAAAGAGTTGCAGGAAACACAGCTAAAATATATGAACCCTGCTGGTTTCCTGATTGAACAGCTGATGATGCTGCTCACCGTAACCTTTGTATGGATAGGTGGTTTAGTATGGCTCTTACAAAAAAAAGAATGGCGGTTCCTTGCTTACATTTATTTTTTAGTGATACTGCTATTGATTTTCGGAAGAGGAAAAAGTTATTATGCGCTGGGCATTTACCCCATGTTGCTTGCAGCCGGAGCAGTAGCCTGGGAACAATGGACTGCAAAAAGATATTGGATTCGCTATGCATTAAGCATACTAATTCTGGTGATGGGGTATTTAATTCAGCCAATACTTTTACCTATTTGGAAACCGGAGAAACTGGCTGCTTTTTATGAAAAGATCGGACTCGAAAATAAATGGGAAGACCAAAAAAATCACCCGCTGCCGCAGGACTTTGCTGATATGCTCGGATGGAAAGAACTGGCAGCTAAGTCTGAAAAATTCTTTGTTTCCTTACCTGACTCCGAAAAAAACAATACCCTTATCTTTTGCCGGAACTATGGTCAGGCCGGCTCATTAAAATATTACACTAATAATAAGGAGCTAAAAAGTAAAGTGATCAGTGATAATGGTTCATTCCTATTATGGATTCCTGATAATTTAACCATGAAGAATCTTATGTTGATTGCTTCAAGGATGCCCGATAAAGATGATGAAGTATTCAACCATTTTGAAAAAGTAACCGTGATAGATTCTGTTACTAATCCTTATTCAAGACAGTTGGGTAATAAGATCATCTTTTTTGAAAATATAGATTCCACCGGGTTACGCTTGGCTATCGAAGGACTTAGAGAAGAGAAGAAAAAGTTCTCCCGGTAGGCTTACCGCCACATTCCTTATTTTCGCAATACACATTTGCTGTATGAATAGACCTGTAAGAGTATTGGTAGCTAAAGTAGGGCTCGACGGCCATGACCGTGGTGCCAAAGTTATTGCCACCGCATTAAGAGATGCAGGTATGGAAGTAATTTATACCGGACTTCGCCAAACTCCCGAAATGGTAGTGAATGCAGCTTTGCAGGAAGATGTAGATGCTATCGGCATCAGCATTCTCTCCGGTGCACACAACACCATTTTTCCCAAAGTAATTGCGTTGATGAAAGAGAAAAAAATGGATGATGTGCTGTTGACAGGGGGCGGCATCATTCCTGAAGACGACATGAAGACCCTGAACGAAATGGGCGTTGGAAAATTATTTGCTCCCGGCACTCCAACTTCTGAAATCAGTGAGTATATTACAGCATGGGTTCAGGAACATCGTAGTTTCTAGATCCATTTACACTTCGATTGCTTCCACCTGTTTACTTTTTTACATTTATTCCTTTGTAATTTCATAGGTATATGGAAGATTATTCGCTGTTAGCCAATTATAATGTGGAGCCCCGGGTATGGGATGAAATGTTTGCGGCCGGAGGTGTAAGAAATTCCTACCAGCATTTTGTTTCGGCCATCCAAAATTTATCGGCTGATGAAATGACGCATAAGGATGAACTGGCGAAAAAATTATTCATGAGCCAGGGTATTACATTCACCGTGTACAGCAGCGGCGAAGGCATTGAAAAAATATTTCCGTTCGATATTATTCCCCGCATATTAGAAGCCGCCGAATGGAAACATATTGAAGCCGGCATTAAGCAGCGATTGAAAGCCCTGAATATTTTTCTAAAGGATATTTACAACCAGCAATTTATTATCAAGGATGGCATTGTTCCGGCAAAATTAATTTACTCCTGCCCCAACTTTGTCCGGCAGATGGTAAATGTGAATGTGCCATTTGATATTTATACGCATATCTCCGGTATTGATCTGATCCGAGACCATGATGGAACGTACTATGTACTGGAAGATAATCTGCGTACACCTTCCGGTGTTTCTTATATGCTGGAAAACAGGAGTATCACTTACCGCATTTTTCCAGATCTGTTGCCCAAGAGTAATGTACGTTCCGTAAAAGATTATCCCGATCTGTTATTGAAAAATTTAGTAGCCTTAGCCAACCGGCAAAAAAGTGATCCTACGGTTGTACTGCTTACACCTGGCATTTATAATTCTGCTTACTTTGAACATACCACCTTAGCAAGGTTAATGGGAATTGAATTAGTTGAAGGCAGCGATCTTGTTGTAGACAATCACAAAGTATATATGAAAACAACCACCGGGTTGAAACAGGTGGACGTAATTTATCGCCGGGTGGATGATGATTTTATTGATCCATTAGTTTTTCGTGGTGATAGTATGTTGGGTGTACCCGGATTGTATGGTGCATACAGAACAGGCCATGTAGCATTAGTAAATGCCATGGGCAATGGTGTAGCCGATGATAAAGCCGTGTACTCCTATGTTCCCGCCATGATTCGCTATTATTTGAATGAAGAACCGATTCTAAAAAATGTTCCTACTTATCAATTGGCACATGCAGAAAACCGAAAAGTTGTTTTTGACAGCATGGATAAAATGGTGATCAAAAAAACTAATGAGTCCGGCGGCTATGGAATGTTGATCGGCAGTGCCGCCACCGAAAAAGAAATGGAGGAGTTTAAAATAGCTATTGAAGACGACCCGAGAAGTTTTATTGCGCAACCCATCATCAGTTTATCATCAGCACCTTGTTATATCAATGGCGTATTGCAACCAAGAAGAGTTGACTTACGGCCTTATGCCTTATACGGTCCCGATGGAATTGACATTGTGCCGGGTGGATTGACAAGAGTTGCATTAAAAGAAGGTTCGCTGGTGGTTAATTCATCGCAGGGAGGTGGAAGTAAGGATACTTGGGTCATAGGATAAGTCGGAAAGACCATATGTCAGAAAGACCGAAAGACGATTTCAATATACTAAGGACAATTAAATGATGCTGCTTTTCTTCCGGACTTCCCGACATTCGGACTTTCGGACTAACAATAAAATTGCTAATACAAAACATGCTTAGTAGAGTTGCCGATTCTGTTTTCTGGATGGCCCGTTATATGGAACGGACAAATGGGATGTTGCGGATACTTCGCACCAACTATATTTCTTCGCAGGATGAAGTGAAAGATTTTAGCTGGCACACCCTGCTGGTAAAAAACAGCAATGCTACGCCGGAAGAATTAAAGGTCATCAGTGCAAATTCAAATAAAGTGCTGGAGCATTTGTTGCTCGATAAAAATAATAGCTCTTCGGTATTAAATAATGTAACCCGTGCCAGGGAAAATGCAAGAGCCGTACAAGATCATATTACCAAAGAAGTATGGCAATGCCTCAATGATTATTATCATTTGATCAGGGATAAGCAAATTCATTTCCAGGTAACACAAGGCGACCCGGTAACAGCCATGGACTCCTTAATTCATAATGGCATGTTGTACCACGGCATTGTAGATGTAACCATGGCCCGGGGCGAAGGCTTTACCTATTTGAATATTGGTAAATTTTTAGAACGGGCAATTCTTTCTACCGATATGCTCAATATAAAATTAACGGAGCTTAATTACGAGTTGCATCACCCGGCAGAGGTACCAGCCTTGCGTTATTTGCTGTACTCCTTATCGGGGTATGAATTTTATTTAAAAACTCACCGCGGAAATTTCCAGGCGGAGCCGGTGCTGCACCAGATAATATATAATGATGCATTCCCACATTCATTATCGTATTGCCTTAAACAATTGCTTCGCTATTTTGAACGCTTAGAAACAGAAAGCCTGCCGGAAAGTTATAAGCAACTGGAATTTTTAATTGGCCGGACGATGAACAATGTAAAATACAGTTCTGTAAAAACAACAGACAGTGAGGGATTAAAAAAATTTTTACAAGAAACCCGGCAGGAGCTTTTTGGAATAGCAGCTGCCTTCAACCAATATTATTTTGGCTATTCCTAAGTTGCCGCAACATTATAATTATGTCTAAATACCGTATCAAACATATTACCCGCTACTCGTACCCATCACCGGTTATTGACAGTGCTAACCAGGTTATGCTATTCCCTATTGATGATGCACAGCAGGAAGTAAAAAAACATGACCTCATCGTTACGCATCAACCTTCCGTAGAAATATTCACCGATTATTTTGGCAATAAAGTGGGCATCTTCTCTATCATCAAACCACATTCGCAATTGACCATTGAATCTATCATAGAAGTAATTGTACAGGAAGTACAATTGCCCGCCAATGATACCGTACCCGAAACACAATGGGATAATCTGGCTACCATACGGGAAGAGTTTCCCTACATGGATTTTATGCTGCTGGAACATTGCGATTGCCATGAGGAAATAAAAGCAGTTGTACAATCATTTAACACAGAAGGCATAACTCCGGTTGCTATTGCAGAGCAAATGAGCAATTATGTGTTTTCTAATTTCGAATACAAAAAAGGCATTACCAATATAGAAACAAAGGTGGATGAGATCTGGAAAATAAAAGCCGGTGTGTGCCAGGATTTTGCACATGTTTTATTGGTGATGTTGCGTATTGTTGGCATACCTGCACGGTATGTGAGTGGTTATATTTGTCCGGATAGTGATGAGCTGCGTGGTGCAGGTGCCACCCATGCATGGGTAGAAGCGTATATACCTTTTTATGGTTGGCTGGGTGTTGATCCTACTAATAATTGTATGGCCACCGATAAGCATGTACGCTTAGCCATTGGCAGAAGTTTTACCGATTGCACTCCCGTAAAAGGAACCTATAAAGGTTCATCCGAACATACATTAGAAGTATCGGTAACCATTGAAAATGGTTCTCCCAAAAAAGCCGATACGCCGCTAACACCTGTTTTCTCTTACCAGGTTCATAATCCTGCGGTGCCGGATAATTCCTATCGCAGATTTATGGAAATACAGCAGCAGCAGTAATAACACCCTGAGCCCAGCGAAGGGTATTGTTTTACGAACTGCATTACTACTATCAGCCCAGTTGCGTCGCACTCTTCAGGGTTCTGTTCCTTACTGAGCATTTACAAATTCTCTAATCAAAATATACCCCTTTTGAGGTATAAGATATTTTCAAGAAATTGGATATTTTAGAATACAAAAGTTACATGAGCAATAGTAATAACAATAAGTTCACTATTTTAAAAATGCAGTTAGGTTCGTATATTTAAATGTTGTGTGCCATTATTTTAGACCCCAAATATGAAAGAGACACTTTTAGATGACATCTTAAATGAGCCAGTAACCTATACGACATCAAAGTGGGTGATTGAAAGGATTCCTTTCATATTCAATAATGACTTGGATAGTTACATAGATTGGAAAGAAAGGTTGTCGACATTAATTGGAGTTGACAGTAAAGCTATTGTTTTTACAGGTAGTTCTTCTGTGGGTTTTAGTTTAAATCCAGAAAACAACTTCAAATCATTTGACGAAACATCAGATGTTGATGTTGCAATTATTTCTGCTCATTATTTTGACGCTGCTTGGCATTATCTACGAAATATAGGAACTCAATATTATAAACTAAAATACAAGGAACGATTAGCAATAGATGACCATAGACAGAGATTAATCTACTATGGGACAATCGCAACAGATAAAATAGTGCATATCCTTCCTTTCGGAATTAGTTGGGTTAACGCAATGAATGAAATGATAAAAATTGACCCAACAAAAGACAGAGAAATTAATTTTAGAATTTATAAAGATTTTGAAGCACTAAAATCTTATCAAATTAGCGGTTTTACAAAAGCCAGAGATATTCTTTTAAAAAAATAATTATGTCTAATTCAATTCAAACTACACATAGGGATGTTGCTTGGTTTAAGCAAGCACACGATTTATATCAACTTGAAATGAAACCACAATTTCAAAGGAACCTTGTGTGGACAGATAAACAAAAAAGTTTTTTAATTGATACTATATTAAATGGATTTCCTGTCCCAGAACTTTATATGCAAGATGTGGTAAACGCAGATGGCTCAAAAAAATACATTGTTGTTGATGGACAACAAAGAATAACTGCATGCTTACAGTTTGTAAATAATGAATTTGAAATAAATGGCAAGGACACTCCAAGTTATGCCGAGATGTCGTTCGAAGATTTAACTATAGACGACAAGAAAAAGGTCTTCGGTTATAATTTTGTAATTCGGCTTCTACCAGAAATGTCAGATGCCGAATTAAGAGAAATATTTTCTAGATTAAATAGAAATAATGTCGTTTTGAACCCTCAAGAATTAAGACAGGCTACATATTGGGGCCAATTTATCCAGACAATGAATGAAATAGCTGATGATGAAATTTGGAAATTCCTAGGGGTTTTTACACCTAAAGACGTAAAGCGAATGTTAGATGTAGAATTTATCAGCGAACTGACCATTGCTTCAATTCATGGAGTCCAAAATAAAAAATTGACACTTGACAAGTATTATGAACTTTATGAGGAGGAGTTTCCCGAAAAATCTGACACTAAATTCACATTTGACATAGTTAATCGAGAACTGCTAAACATACTTCCTAATATTAATAAAACAAGGTGGTCTAAGAAAACAGATTTTTATACCCTCTTTGTTTTATTTGCTCACAAAAAACATTTACTTCCCTTGGGTACAGAAAAATCAAAAATAGCTGCAGAACTATTAACTGACATCGCAAGTAAAGTGGATATGTTTGTCTCAACAGAACAAGAGGGCGGTAATGCAGACGGAGTGAATGAGCAAATCCGACAATATGGACAAAATTTAAGAGCATCTTCAGACTTAGGGGCGAGAAAAAAGAGAGAAGATGCACTAGAAATTTTACTTGAACCTATATTTAAAGTATAAAGGTACACAACAAAAGTATTTGCAAAAGCAGAACGGAAACTGTAACATCAAATATGTGCAAGTAGCAGCAGCTGTTCGGCTCGACGTTCAATGTTCAGTTTTAATTCATAACATCAATAAAATATTTTTAATTGGGCAGTTGTTCCGGGCTGAACAATCAATAAATTCCCTGCCTTCGCAAATACTCGAAGGCTATGGGCAACAATAAAAAAAAGAAAAATGCAACTAAAAGACATCTTAACGATTATTGGATTGTCAATAACATTTGCTGGACTTATAAATGTTATTCTTTATCAGCTTGTTTTTTTTCCAAAATTTAATAAGGCATTCAAGCAATTTGAATTTGACTTAAAACAAAAGGACTTGATTAATCAAGAACAGTGGAAACACAAAAGAGAAGCTTGTTTTAATGCATTAAACATTGCCGATAATTTATTAAGCAATTACAAATATCCAAATGTAAAGGACGGAGATATTAAACCTGGTAAAATTTCAACAGAAGAAGTACGAAAATGTTTTAATGACCTTGCTTGTTCATGCAGAGATACTAAAGTTATAGAACTACTGAAAAAAATTATGTTTGAATCTGTTAGTCCAGACATAATCGTTGACTTAAGAAATGCTGTTCGTTTGGAATTGGATTTCGGTAATTATGAATTCGACAAAGACAGAGATAGAGCTTTTGTTGGAAAAGTCGGTGCCGACCCAGAACTAAAAAATAGCAACCCATAATGGGCGGTTGGCTATTAGGCGGGGTGACGAATATATTCTCAATTTTTTGTTCGCTAATCTGCTTCAGTTCCAGCCAATGAATAAGCCAAGCTACAGTTACTATCATCATCTTTTGTAACTTTATTCTGCCATGTCCAACAAACTTTTATTATTGCTGCTGCTTCATGCCTTTTCGTTTTGTAATGCACAAAAAATACAAAACAAAAGAACTATTCTTTTTGTAGGAGCACATCCGGATGATGAAACGGCTATCAGCGAAGTGCTGCATAAATATGCCAGATTTGGTAATAAAGTTTTTGTGATCATTGCCACAGATGGTAAAGATGGTACAAGAGTTACCAGGATCCCGGCGGGAGATTCATTAGGAACCATCAGAAAAACAGAAACAGTTTGTAGTTGTACAACACTGGGCCTGGAGCCTCCGATATTCCTGGGCATAGAACGGTTGGATACAAAGATCGGCACCGGCAACTATTTTAAAGAACAGCAGCGTTTCCTGGATTCATTACGGGTAAGAATACCGTTGATAAACCCTGATATAATACTCGCCGCCGGCCCTGATGGTGATACACATCATTCAGAACATATTGTAGTGAGTGGTGCTGTTACGGAGATTTTGCTGGCAGAGGGCTGGGTTAAAAAATATCCGCTCTATTATTTTGCCTGGAAAAAAGGAGCAGCATCAATAGACGAAGGAAGTTATATGGACGATCAGTATGTTAATGTACAAGTAAGCTTTACTGCGGAAGATGAACAAAAAGCAATAGAAGCGTTGAATTGTTATGTAACGCAATACACTCCCGAAGAATTAAAAGAAGAAGCAGCGAACAAACTAAAAGATATATCCAACAGGATCTACTTCAGAAAGTTTGTAGTAAAAAAAGGATTGAAAAATGATTTTTAAAAGATACCGATGATCGTATCGAACAAAAAAAGCCGCTCCTTAATCGAGCGGCTTTATAATATAAGTTGGCTTATTATTTAAAAATATATGTTTCAACTCCCTGCTTACCGGTTAAAATATTGCTGGTTGTTAATTTTACAGGATAGCCGGCAGCATCCAGTTCGTACCCATACTGTGTATGCCAGGTGGTAGCACCTGCAGGGCTTTTCGACTTATAATCGATCAATAAATTTTTGCTGCCTTTACCAAATAACTTATTCGACTGCCAATAGCCACTGTGCCCAGCCCCGGTTTTGTTTAGTTTACTGTTATCGTAAATATATTCCCCGGTTCTGTTTAAAACACCCTCATTATAATGTATAGAAGAAACTACATTACCATTCACTATTGTATAATCAACTTCATAACCGCCACCTGCTCCGGAACCCTCTAATCTTGTTACATATCCATCCGCATTATACACATAATTATAATTGTACGTAATAACACCGGCGGGGTTTCTAAAAATCATTTTTGTTATATAACCCTTATCGTTCAGTATACACTCTTGTGTTTGGTAAAGGCTGTTATCACTATTATTTCTCTCCGTTACTAGTAATGAGGTTGCGGATACATAATTGAAGCTGTAAGTACGATTATCACCTTTTTGTACACTTAATCTGCCCTGGGCATCATAGGTATATTCATCTATTTCAGGTGTTCCACCATCCCACACATAAGTGGTTTTGATAAGATTTTTTGTTGCCGCAAGGGAAGGATTTTCAGTATTGTCCTTTTTGCAACTTGCCAAAAGAACGATAGCACTTAAAAAGAAAAATAATTGTTTCATGTTGTATAGTTTTTGATTGTTTTTTTATTACGCTGTAAAAATGCAGTGCAATTATCACCGGCAGAAATTTTGCAAGGCCATATGTCAATTTTATATAGTAAGATGTAGTTGGAGTAAGATTAAATGAAATGAGATCCTGTAAAGCTTTGCGCTACTGCATATCCACCGCATAAAGAGTTACCCGCATGATTATACTGCCTGTATAGACAGCCATTCATCTGATTAAAGGAAAGAAGAAAAGGTAGTTTAATGAGGTTCGGTTAATGCTTACCCTGCAAAGAAGAAGCGTTGATCATGGTATTGGAAAGTGTAGTATAACATTCTACCCAGGCATCTTTTACCTCTGGTGTCCAGTCTTTACCCAATCCTTGTTGCAATGTCCATAGCAATGCATTGCCCACCAACTTATAATGTGCAGGGCGAACACCATATCCAACATGACGCTGTGCCATGTCAGCAATATCTGTAGTCAATACATCCAATCTTTCAAGTCGGGCTACAACAATGTTGAGCATATCCACCAGTTTGCGGTACTGGTCATCCATTTTTTTGGGAAAGAGTTGTCGCAAAGAAGGAGTATCGGCAAACAGTTTACTATAAAACAAATCACCGATGAGTGAAGGATCAATATTCCTTATCATTCGCCAGGTGGTTTTAATATGTTTTATCTGCTCCGCCGTCATGCCATTTTTATTTAGGGCAAAACTGGGTGATAATAAATTAGCCACCACTTATTTTCGGCCGAGACGTATCAATAATAAATTAAAATGTAGTAAAGCGTCTGTTATTATCTGTCCATCCATTTTTTGAACTCGGGGCTTTTTAAGCGGCTCATATCAATTTCCAGTTTATGATTGGGTTCTTTTAGCCGGATGATGAGTTTGGAATTCTCCACCGGCTTTACGGTTTGTATCGCATCCATATTGATAATGAATTGGCGGTTGGCCCGGTAAAACTGACGGGGATCTAATAATTCTTCCACCTCTTCCAGTGTTACATAATCAATCATGTATTTTTCACCATTAAAAAGATAAATGTAGTTCAACACCTCTTTGCTAAAACAAGCAATATCTTTTGTATTTACCGGCATCCATTGATTGCGGATATTGATGATGAACTTTTCTTTATACTTTGATGTGGCGGCAGGATTTGCCAATGATCTCAACAGCTCTGCTATATCAGCAGGAGGCTTATCGTTGGTATCATTTATCTTTTTGCATTTGTCAATGGCCGCTAACAGCTCGGCATCTTTAACGGGTTTCAGCAGGTAATCCACCCCATTCACCTTAAATGCACGGATGGCATATTCATCATAAGCCGTAATAAATATGACGGGGCATTTTAAAGTGAAATCATTGAACAGTTCAAAACTTACACCATCACTTAATTGTATGTCCATAAACATTAAGTCGGGTTCCGCATTTTCTGCAAACCAGCGACGGGCTGTTTTTAAACTGGGCAACACAGCAACCACTTCTACTTCCTCCGCCAGTTTTGCAATTTTGTTTTTCAGCACATTGGCAATTATTTCCTCATCCTCAATTATTACTGCTTTCATAATATATTTTTAGATTAATGGAACTTTGATTTCAAAATAGTTATCATCCCCGCCAATTACTACCGGCAGCTCACTCAGGTAGTGGTACAGCGAAGTAAACTGTGCCAATCCTTTTTTGTTGGAAGTTTCTACCACATTCTTCTTTTGCAGGTTATTTTTTACAACAATATAATCGCCGTCAATAAAAATATCGATCACTAATGGCGATGCTGCATCGATGATATTATGCTTGATGGCATTTTCAATAAGATTCTGCAAGGTTACCGGTGCTATTTTATAATGATGATACTCTTCGGGTATATTGATGTTTACCTGCAATCCATTTTTAAATCTCGTTTGTTGCAGATCCACATATAGTTTTACAAACTGAATTTCGTCTTTCAGCGTTACTGTTTCATTATCTCCATTCTTCAAAATATACCGGTATATACCCGACATCTGTTCCAGGAAATTGCCGGCCACCTGCTGGTCTGTTTCAATTAACCCGGATAATGAGGTAAGCGAATTAAATAAAAAATGTGGGTTCAGTTGTTGTTTCAGGCTGTCATACATTACCATTGTCTTTTCCTTTTCCAACTGCTGTGCCTTTGTTTCCAGGGTAAAAATTTGCTTTTGCTTATTGAAGCGGAAACGATAGAAAAAGATCAAGGTGGCGATCATTAATGCGGCAATCAGCAACCAGAACCAGACTGCTTTATAAAAAGGCGTACGAATGGTAATGGATATTGTTCTCTCCGGCGTTTGCCAGGATTGGTCTTTCGCTACTACTCTTACCCTGAAAGTATATTTGCCCGGCCCCAGGTTATTGTACAAGGCGGTAGCTGTGTTGTTAGCCGTTTTCCATTGCTTATCAAATCCCTCCAACTGGTATTCAAAAGAGTGAGCAAATATTTCTGCACTTATCAATGATCCAAAATTAAATTCCAGTGAATTTTCATCTGGCTCCAGGTTAAGTTCTGTTTCATCGTTAATTAATTTTTCCTTTCCTGAAATTTTTATCATACTTACCAACGGAGTTTTGATCACTGGTTTCAGGTTTAGTCTTTCGGGTATAAATTTTACGATATCCTGGTTTAACGTTGAAAGCAGTTCACCGTTGCTATCTACCAATAATGTACTTCCATAATCCTGTGTGTTTTCATAAAGCGGCAAATTATAATGACTGATACTTTTAGTAGCGGGGTTAAAAACGGAGAACTTATTTTTTGCAGCTATCCAAATTCGGCCTCCTTTGTCTAGCTGGGCCTGAATGATTCCATTCGTAATTCCATCTGACTGATCAAATAGTGTCATTGAATCCTTTGCAATATCATATTTATACAGCCCCACTCCTGTTGCCGCCATCCACAGGTTTCCTTTTTTATCATCCGTAAGAGAGGTTATATAGCCCGACAGTTCTTTTGCTTTGTTTTTAATGTAATATTTTAATTCCACTTTATTTTCCCCGGTAATATGAGCCAGCCAGCCAAAAGCAGGAACATACCAATGTCTTTTATCTTTATCAGTATGAATTCTGTTGTAAGAGATTTTTTGCCCATCCGGTAACGAATCAGTTTCCGGTTTGATTTTAATAGCCCGGTTGGTTTTCTTATTCCATTTTATATGTCCATCTACAGATAAAAACCATACATCATCACCTACTTCCTCCATAAAACCATAAAAGATAAAAGGCCAGTTTTCAAATGTCTTTTCAAATGGCACTGCCCTTTTTGTTCTTTCATCGAGCAGCCAAACACCTGTATGCGTACAGGCATAGGGTTTACCATCTAAAAAATTGATACCATAAACAGGGCCGGGTAATTGTCCCGCTTTATTTTTTATGGCCATTGAAAAATCGAAATACTGGTACTTTCCTGTTTCCGGATAATAATGTATCACTGAAACATCGGCTTCCTGCGATGCAAACCACCAGCTTTTGTCTCTTGGATCTATGGAGAAGGCACCTAGTTTATTGCCTTTAAATTCGGGCACATTTTCAACTACGGGCCAAATGGTATAAACGCTTTTGGAATAATTACATTTGGAAAGCCCACCGGCATTTGCCAGCCATATCGTCTGATCTTCATCTTCCCATACATCCCAAAAATTATCGCCGGCTATAGATAATGGATTATCGTTTTTATGTAAGACGGGTGTATAGGTTTTGTTCTTATAATCAAACACGGCCATTTTATTATTCCACGAACTAAACCAAAGTCTGTTATTACTATCCTCGAACAATGTTTGACCAAATGCACCAGGTATAGCCGCTTCAACAGATAGCTGGTGTAGAATTTTTCGGGTTGTGGGATCAAATGCAATTATTTTTTTAGCGACATTATCAAAAAACCAGAAATAACCACCGGGAGCTAATGTCAAGGCTGCTATACTATGATTCGTAAACAATGAATCACCGGGAAGATCTTTATAGCTGGTAAATTTTTTTTCGGCTTTACTATAAAAATGTAATCCCCTTCGGGTGGCAAACCATAAACCCTTGCCGGAGGGATCTTCCCTTAATCCATTTTGTCGTACAGAGTAAAAACGCAGCGAATCATAACTGCGGGTAAGTGGTCCTATTTCTTCAAAAATATTCTTTTGCTTATTCAGCTTTACAATATTCCACTCGGTAGTGGCCCATATCTCCCCTTGTGTATCGCAAATAATATTATGCACCGATCTGGCAAAATCATAGGTAGGAGGAATATAATTGATAAACTTATTTTGTTTTGTTTGATAACAAAAAATTCCACTGGCAGTAGAACCCCAGATATTGCCTTGCTTATCTTCACACAGATCAAATATTATATTATTGATAAAGGATGTACTATCCTTGCCTGCTTTAAAATTATTAAAGTGGTTACCATCAAAACGGCTAAGCCCATTAAACGTACCCACCCATACCTGCCCACGGCTGTCTTTCAAAATACTATAAGAGTAGTTGGCACTTAGGCCCTGCCGTTCACCAATATTATAAAAAATATAATTGGGCGACTGCGCTAAAACTGTAAGAGAAAATAACAAGCAGTATAGTATATAAAAGATTCTCTTCAAGTAGTATATTTTTCCTCTACTGGCAAGCTATTAAAAACCTCCCTTATCCGCAAGTTTAGCCTGGGTAAATGCTAAAAAATGAATTAAGCTGTAGAAAAAGTCAATTAAAATGCTGCTAATGAAAGATAATATGTAGTCATGAAAAGAGGAGAGCAAAATAGTATTTGCAGGTGGCCCTACGTTTTGATTAGAAAAAGCCACACTCCAGTTGACTAATTGTTCATTATACTTACAATTATTTTTATGCTTTATAATAATAGCTGAATTTTATGGCAACAAATTTTAGCAAATGAAAATCAAATTTATAATTCTTGCCTTCTTGTCAGCTATCGCAGGCTTTGGACAACCACTTAAAAGCTTTACGGCAACCATGCATCCTGACAGTCTTTGCTACCTGAGTTTAAAAAAGCAAAAAGCTTATACTGACGGAGAAGCATCCACTGTAAAAGAAGACCTGGACTTTGGTGTTTTTGAAACTAAATCCGACAAATCAACTACAAGGGAATGGTTCAACCTGAAAACAGATAATGAAAAAGTGCCTTTACATCTTACCGGCACCGTAACAAAAATTGCTGCTATTAGTTTTGATAACGATCAGTTTACCAAATGCAAAACAGTGGCCGACTTAAAACGGATGACAGGTTATCTTACTACCAACTCATTAGCAAATTTTGCCGTAATAAGAAACAGCAACGACTATTACCAACGATGCTTTATTATTGAAACCGTTGCGGGTAAAAGGGGACTGTTATTTGTAACAGAAACCAGCAACGGAAAATTGAAAGTAGAAGTAAAGACAGAGTAATTTGACTACATACAAGACTTGATTAATAAGGAAGAAAGTATACACAAGACCGTAACCATTAAACCAACCAGCACCTGCGAATGCAGGTGCATTTTTATTTCCTACTTTTGGTAAAATAATCAGTATATGTATCAGACACTACTTGCAACATTAGACAACAGTATCTACACAATTACAATCAATCGTCCCGATAAACTCAATGCATTAAATAAAGATGTATTCACCGATTTGAATATCGCATTAAATGAAATAGAAAGCAATGCTGAAATAAAATCAGTTATTATAACTGGTGCTGGGCCAAAGGCATTTGTAGCCGGTGCAGATATTTCAGAATTTGGCGGATTGAACAAAGCAGAGGCAATGGTTTTAGCAAAAAGAGGACAAGATGTTTTCGACAGGATTGAAAACTCTGGCAAACCTATTGTTGCAGCAGTAAATGGTTTTGCATTAGGTGGCGGATGTGAATTAGCTATGAGTTGTCATTTTCGGGTGGCAGCAGAAAATGCAAAATTTGGTCAGCCAGAAGTTAATTTAGGATTAATACCCGGTTATGGCGGCACACAACGATTAGTGCAATTGATCGGCAAAGGAAAAGCGATGGAATTATTGATGAGTGCACATATGATAGATGCGAATGAAGCAAAACAACTTGGTTTGGTGAATTATGTAACCACTGCCGAAACATTATTGGAGCATACAAAAAAAATTCTTGAAATTATTAATTCCAAAGCACCATTGGCAGTAGCAGGTTGCATAAAAGCGGCTAATGCCGTGTACGATGAAAGCAAAGATGGTTATGCAGTAGAGATTGAAGAATTCGGCAACACCTTTGCTACCGAAGATATGAAAGAAGGAACGACTGCATTCTTAGAAAAACGAAAAGCAAATTTTAAGGGGAAGTAAAATTAGTTTTGTGCAACAGGTAGATACCAATTCTTATACCGCATCAATGCTTCTAAAAAATAATAATCGGCATAGGTAAGCGGTACATCCACTTCTGATTGATGCGGAATAGAACCTACACTATGTTTTAAAATAAATCCGCCGTTCTCTCCGGGCTTATTTCGGTATGTAGCCATAGAAAGACTTTTCAATATTTTTTTCGCCACTTTTATATTCGCTTCTTTTTCTTTTCCATCCGTATATTGTCCCAACTCTAATAAAGCCGAAGCAAGTATAGATGCAGCAGACACATCCCGGTAGGTATTGGGGATATCGGTTGAATTAAAATCCCAATAGGGCACTTTGTCTTTAGGAAGATTAGGATGGTTCAAGATGAAATTTGCAATACCCTTTGCCTGTTGTAAATAAGTAAGCTCCTTAGTAAAACGATACATAATTAAAAATCCATACAAACCCCATGATTGACCTCTTGACCAGGCCGACTCATCTGAAAATCCTTGTGCAGTTTTTTTTGCAGCAACTTCTCCGGTCTCCAAATTAAAATCTACAACATGGTAAGAACTAAAATCTGGCCGATAATGATTTTTCAGCGTTGTGTTTGCATGATCTATCGCTATTACTTTATACTTGGGTTCCCGTTGCTGATCACTAGCCCAGCAAAGTAGCTCAAGGTTCATCATATTGTCAATAATAACAGGGTACTTAAATTTTGCATTGGAATCCCACGACTGTATTGCATTGATAGAAGGCCGATATCTTTTGATCAATGTTTCAGCAGCAGTAAATGCAACTTCCTTATACGGTTTGTTGCCGGTAATACGATAGGCATTGCCAAAACTGCAATAGATCATAAAACCAAGATCATGATCTTTGCTGTGATATTTTTCTTTTTCCAAAATACCCAACCTTCTTTCGGCTTCTGCTTTTATGGCGGTGTCCTTTGTTTGTTCATAGATATACCATAGGGAGCCGGGAAAAAAACCACTCGTCCACCAACTGGTATTGCTGGTTACTAATTTCTTTTCTCTATCGATATAATTCCGTGGCATTACATTGGGTGGCGTATTTTTTCCAAGCAACTTATATTGCTCTGCTGCTAATAGAAAATTTTCCTCAATCAACTTTTCCATTTCTTTATCTTTCTTTTGCGCAAAGCTTATTGTACTCACACAAACGAAAGAGAATAGTAACGCCGCTTTTATAATTGTAATGGATCTCATTTTTCTATCAGGCTTTCATTAATTAAATATGCAGCAATACCACTAATATTATCATGCCCCTCTGCATCTTCTAAATATACCCTAAAAGAAGTGATGTTGGTAGTTGGAAAAGTAAGGATTCGTTTTCTACCTACGCTTCTACCTTGTATTTCGCCAATTGCTTTTTCTCCATTGTACAACACTACACTAAATCGCCGAACGGTTTGGCCCAGGTGTATCGCTTCTCTTAATACAATGCAATTTACTTTTGAAGGCTGCTTCAACTTTACTACAAAGTTTTGCAAGTTGATGCCATAGGTAGTAGCAGTAGAATCCATGCTACGGATAATAAAAGGCTTTTGCGAAAAATCCCGTTGTGTAAACTCATAATAAGTTTCCGCCTGCTTTAATAAATTTTCGCCAAAGCTTTCCGTTCTTAGATTTTTAAATCCCACCAATGCTGCGGAATCTTTTTCATGAATAAGTCCCCTGCTATCGGGAGGCACATTTAATAACAGATTAGCCCCTCTTCCAACAGATTTAAGGTACAGATCAAACAATTGCTTTGGAGTTTTTACTTTATCATTTTCAGTGCTGCGCCAAAACCAACCCGGCCTGATGCTTACATCACACTCCGCAGGTATCCACAAACTGCCGTTGTAATTTCCTCTTCCTAAAGTATCCGTAGGTGGTGCCCCTTCTCCTCTTTTAAAACCGGCTGTATCCAGGAAATTCCAGTTGGGTTCACTGGCGATTCCTTTTTCGTTTCCCACCCATCTTATATCCGGACCAATATCACTAAAGATTACTGTCTTAGGTGAAAACTGGCGAACGGTATTTTCATATCTTCTCCAATCATACACTTGTTTTTTCCCATTTGGACCTTCGCCATTTGCGCCATCCCACCACAGTTCCCAAATGGGGCCATAGTTCTGAAAAATCTCTTTCATCATCCCCACAAATACATCGTTGTATTTTTCAGTACCATAGTCCGGGTGATTTCTATCCCAGGGAGAAATATAAACGCCAAACTTTAATCCAAATTCCCGGCAGGCTTGTGATAGTTCTTTCAATACATCCCCTTGTCCATCTTTCCATTTACTTTCCCGCACTGTATGCTTTGAAAACTTACTGGGCCACAAACAAAATCCGTCATGATGTTTGGCGGTAACAATAATTCCTTTTGCGCCCGATTCTTTTGCTACTCTTGCCCATTGCCTGCAATCTAAATTGGTAGGATTAAACATATCAGCAGGTTCTGTTCCTTCCCCCCATTCTTTTCCGCTAAATGTGTTGGGACCAAAATGCATGAAGAGATAATACTCTGTTTCATGCCAGGCTAATTGTTGTTTGGAAGGTAATGGGGCTGCCGTTTTTTGCTGGGCCACACTTGTTGATGCTATAAAAACAAGCAGGTGTAAAAAAAAATATCTCATATCTAAATTTAAGCGCTGTATAAAATACCCGGAATGGATTTTATAGGCTGATTTATGACGGTTGGTTTTGTTATTATTTGAGGAAAAAGAGGTTGACAAAGTTGCATTAACCGGTAGCAATATAAGGCCGGAAAGTGAACTTTTAAAACAAAAATGGATTACCTGTTTGGCCGATTGGCCTACCTTTGCCCGGCCTTAGCCGGGACTTCGGCAAGTAAGCAGTATCTATAAAATTTTAAGCATATATATGGAATACAGGATAGAAAAAGACACTATGGGAGAGGTAAAAGTGCCCGCCGATGCCTATTACGGAGCACAAACCCAGCGCAGCATCGACAATTTTAAAATTGCGCAGGACATTAATAAAATGCCCAAAGAAATAATAAGTGCCTTTGCATATTTGAAAAAAGCGGCAGCCATTACTAACCAGGAAGCTGGTGTGTTAGCTAAAAACAAATCAGTTTTAATCGGAAAAGTATGTGATGAAATTTTGAAAGGTAAATTGGATGATTATTTCCCCCTGGTAGTTTGGCAAACCGGTAGCGGCACACAAAGCAATATGAATGTAAACGAAGTAGTAGCTTATCGTGGACATGTCTTAAAAGGTGGTAAACTTACTGACAAAGAAAAATTTTTACACCCAAATGATGATGTAAATAAATCACAATCATCGAACGATACGTTTCCAACGGCCATGCATATTGCGGCTTATAAAATATTAGTAGAAACGACATTGCCGGGCATCAAAAAACTAAGAGATACGCTGGCTAAAAAAAGCAAGCAGTATATGAAAGTGGTAAAGATCGGCCGTACCCATTTTATGGATGCCACTCCATTAACTGTTGGGCAAGAGTTCAGCGGCTATGTATCCCAATTAGATCATGGAATGAAAGCCATTAAGAATACACTGGCACATTTAAGTGAATTGGCTCTTGGTGGAACGGCTGTTGGAACAGGTATTAATACTCCACCCAATTATGCAAAGAACGTTGCAAAGCATATTGCTGCATTAACCGGTTTGCCATTTGTTACTGCCGAGAATAAGTTTGAAGCATTAGCTGCACATGATGCAATAGTTGAAGCACATGGAGCATTAAAAACAGTAGCAGTTAGCTTAATGAAAATCGCCAATGATATCCGTATGCTTTCATCGGGACCAAGAAGCGGTATTGGTGAAATTTTTATTCCGGATAATGAACCCGGTTCGTCTATTATGCCGGGTAAAGTAAATCCAACACAATGTGAAGCACTAACCATGATCGCTGCACAGGTAATGGGTAATGACGTTGCCATAAGCGTTGGAGGCAGTATGGGTCATTTTGAATTAAATGTTTTTAAACCGGTAATGATCTATAATTTTCTCCATAGTGCAAGATTGATTGGTGATGGTTGTGTTTCGTTTAATGATAAATGTGCAGTAGGATTAGCGCCTATTGAAGCGAATATTAAAAAACATGTAGATAATAGCCTGATGCTGGTAACATCCTTAAATACAAAGATTGGTTATTATAAGGCAGCAGAGATTGCACAAAAAGCACATAAGGAAGGCTCTACCTTAAAAGAAATGGCGGTGAAATTGGGCTATGTAACTCCAGCAGAGTTTGACGAATGGGTGAAGCCGGGCGAGATGGTAGGTAAGCTGAACTAAAATTTTATAGTAAAAGCACCATTAAAAAGAGAGAAAAACTACGGTTTCTTCTCTCTTTTTATTGCTAAATAGTTGCAAATGCTGTTAACACTGCACTACCTTAACATACTAACAATCCAACCCCATTTTAAAACTAAAACAACCACCCCATGAAAAGTAATGCACAACCATTTTACTTTTCCCCGTATGTGGCAAAGGGACCAAACCAGGAACCTGCTGCCAAAGCATCACATCAATCTCCTTATTTACGAGCTGTGCTAAATGGCAAAACAAGGGTTGCAGACAATGCCAGAGCTTCGCTGATGGCGGACTCCAGTATGACAGCAGCCTTACGTTACATTGCCCACACCCGTTAATATCAACGTAGTGTAGTTTTAGTCCAGACAAAAAAAGTTGGTCTAACTATGAACTCACATTGATATATAAAAGAGATGGTGATGATTAAATGATTGCTAACAAAGCCTATAACTTAAAGCAAAACCCCCGAATCGGGGGTTTTGAATTTTATACTTTAAAGCACCTGCATTTTGTCGCTTACATCAGTAGTTGTTTCTACAGTTGAATGTTTTTCTTCCGGCGTTTGCTTTTTAAAAAACCTTTTTTGAAACAATAGCAATGTAATAACGCCTGTTGAGATAGACATATCTGCAATATTAAAAATAGCACTAAAAAATTCAAACTCCTCACCGCCTACCCATGGAAACCAGGAAGGGAAATTTCCTTTGAACATGGGGAAGTAAAGCATATCTACTACACTACCATGTAAAAAAGAAGAATAACCGCTGGCTGAAAATTCTGCAATACCTGAATAAGAAATATAATCATTGATAGCGGGGTCATATCGAAGCCCTTTGTCGAATATCATTCCATAAAACATGCTATCAATTAAGTTACCTAATGCACCGGCATAAATTAGTGCCGCACAAATGATAAAGCCCTTGCTATATTTCTGCTTAACTATTTTTCCGAGATACCATGTTCCAAAAATAACAGCTGCCAGGCGAAATAAGGTTAGTATCATCTTACCTGTTTCATTACCAAATTTCCAACCCCATGCCATGCCGGGGTTTTCAATAAAATGTAGCCGGAACCAATCCATACCGCCAACCCGTAATACTTCTCCGGTAGGATGGGTTGTCTTGATCCAGATCTTCAATACCTGGTCTACAATAATTATAGCAGCGATTATAAATGCAACATGCCGTATTTTGATTGACTTCATAATAAGGGGCAAATATACAGAGAAGCTACGAGCTGTTAGCTGCGGGCTGCTAGCTTATCTCCTATTATAGAAATTTAACTACTGATTAAGTTTATTTACAAATTCAGGCTGAAAGCTATCATTATTCTTCAAAATAAACCCGTTTTACTCGTTGGGAAATACCAGTCATAATCTCATAAGGAATTGTTGATGCCCATTCTGCGATTTGTTGTACCGATATTTCATTTCCGAAAACAACTACCTCATCAGCTTCCTGTACTCCAGCAATATCCGTCACATCAATCATTATCATATCCATACAAACAGTTCCAATAACTGGTGCCAATTTTCCTTTGACCAAAATTTTGCCTACACCATTTCCTAATCTTCTGGGATAGCCATCTGCATAACCGATACGAATAGTAGCAATTACAGAATCTCTACTTACTACTCCCTTTCTGTTATAACTAACCGAGTCGCTTGTCTTCAGATACTTTAATTGTGCTACAGTTGATTTAAGTGTAGCAACTGTTTGCAAATCTAATTTACCGGTAGCTGCGCTATCCACACCATACAATCCAATTCCTAATCTCACCATATCCATTTGCAAATGCGGATGACGAATAGCTGCAGCGGAATTAGCAATATGCTTTAAAAAATCATATCCCAATCTTTCTTGCAATTGATTGGCTGCCTGTTGAAACTTTATTGCTTGCTCTTCAGTAAAAGCATCTTGTCCCTTTTCTTCGCTACCGGCCAAATGAGAAAAACAGCTTTGTATGTTAAAAGATGAAGTGGCCTTCAATTCAGTACCAAGTTGCTCTATATCGTTTACGGAAAAACCGAGCCGGTTCATTCCTGTTTCTATTTCTATATGTACAGGATATTGTGGTAATGCCTGGGCTTTTAAGAACAAATCAAAAGCATGCAGCATTTGAAACGAATAAATTTCCGGCTCCAAATTATGCTCAACAATTGCTTCAAAAGCATTTTCTTCCGGGTTCATCACCATTATGGGAAGTGTGATACCGGCTTTTCGTAGCTCCACTCCTTCATCTGCATATGCCACGCCCAAATAATCTACTTTCTGAAATTGCAAAACTCCTGCTATTTCTGCACCGCCGCTTCCATAGGCAAATGCTTTTACCATGGCCATTACCTTGGTAGCTGGTTGCAATATTTTTTGGTACTGCTTCAGGTTATGGGTTAGTGCATTCAAATTAATTTCAAGAATTGTTTGATGCACTTTTTGTTCCAGCAGCGGAATAATTTTTTCAAATTCAAATATTCTGGCACCTTTTACTAAGATGGTTTCTTCTTTAAATTTGGAGAAACGGTAATGCTGTAAAAATGATTCTGTGCTATTGAAATATTCCTGTGTAAGGGATGAACTGCCAAAAGCTACGGGAAGCAATGTTGAAATTCGTTCTCCTATTCCAATAACATGATTCACGGAATGATTTTGTAATGCATCGGCAATCTCTTCGTATAGATCTTCGTCCTGCAGGCCACTTTGCAAAAAATCTGAGAGTATCACCGTTTTCTTTGTGCCTGCACTTTGATTAACGAGAAAGTTTAATGCAATGTTCAAAGAACTTAAATCGGCGCTATAACTATCATTAATTATTGAACAGTTATTAATTCCCTTTTTTAATTCCAGCCGCATATTCACCGGATGGAGGTTTATCATCCTTCTTTCAATAACATCACCTGCAATACCGAGTTGTAACATTACAGCGGAACAGGTTATTGCATTTTCAACAGAAGCATCATCTGTAAATGGAATGATAATTCTTGTATTTGAATGATTAAATTTTATTTCGATCTTGGTTTCACTGATTCCCTTATCAATTGCTTGTATAACAAAATCATTCTCTTCCCCGTGTCCCCATGTTTTCAATGCTATATTTTCGCCAAGCATTTCTACAATATCCTCTCTTCCGCTAAAATCAATTTCTCTTCCTATAATTACTTCGCAGTTCTTAAATAATACCAGCTTCTCCCTAAACTTATGTTCTTCATCATTAAATCCATCATTATGTGCCTCGCCAATATTTGTTAGTACTCCAATGGTTGGTTTGATGATTCTTTCTAGCCGGATCATTTCACCCTGTTCAGAAATACCGGCTTCAAAAATGGCTAATGTATGTTGTTCATTCATCTGCCATACACTTAGCGGCACACCTATTTGAGAGTTATAACTTTTAGGACTTCGTACGATATTGAAATTTTCTTGCAAAAGTTGATAGAGCCATTCTTTTACCACTGTTTTTCCATTGCTACCAGAAATACCAATTACAGGGACGTTGAATTGCTGGCGATGAAAAGCGGATACTTGCTGTAAAGCAATTAATGTATTATCAACCCACAAAAAATTTGCTTCCGGATATAATGAAGCACTTATTAATTCACTCACTACAAAGTTTCTAACTCCTTTTTTATATAACTCAGGAATAAACTGGTGACCATCTCTTCGCTGGCTTTTAATAGCAAAGAACAAAGAGGTTGGGGGAGCATAAACTTTTCGGCTATCGAGTAAAAGATGTTCAAGGGTTACATCGCTTACAATTGTACTTTCAGCATCGATAATACGAGCAATATGACTGATTGAATAACTCAAATTTTAAAAAAATTATTGGCTATCATCTGTAATATCTTCTGGTTCGCCTTTCTTCTGCATAAAAATGGAGTAAAATATTGAACCGGAGATACAAACCAGTATTACTCCCAATGAAATAGCAACCTGTATTTGCTTATCAAGCACCTGGTTAATCCATTTTTCACAAAGCATTTTTATACCGATAAATACCAGTACTATCGCAATACCCTGTTGCAGGTAATCAAACTTGCTAACTGCGCCACGCAAAAGGAAGAATAATGAACGCAGTCCTAATACCGCAAAAATATTAGATGTGTAGATAACCAATTTATCTCTTGAAATACCCATTACAGCAGGAATAGAATCCAATGCAAATACAAGGTCAATTGCTGCCAACATAATTACTACTACAAACAAACTGGTATAGAATTTTTTACCATCAATTACTACTGAATATTTACCATCGCCATCATGTGGTACTAACGGCAAAATTCTCTTCATCCATTTATAGATCTTACTTTCCTCAGGTTTAAATTCTTCATCATCATTTGCCGTAAACATTTTATATCCGGTATAAACAAGAAATACTCCGAATACGTATAATATCCAATGGAACTTTTCTACCAACGCCACCCCTACTGTAATAAAAATAATTCTGAAAACAATGGCCATTAAAATTCCAGCCAGTAGCACCCTGCCATAATTTTTTTCTTTTACGGAAAATGCAGAAAAAATAAGTATAAAAACGAAGATATTGTCAATGCTCAGACTCCACTCCATCAGGTAAGCACTCAGGTATTCCAGCGCAAGCCCCTGACCCTTTTCAATCCACATAAAAACAAAAAAGGCGAGTGCCAGGCCAACCCAGAAAAAGGTTTGATACAAAGCCTGGCGGATCGTTACTTTTTGGCCTTTTTTGCTGAGTAACCCAAGGTCAAATATTAAAGCCACCACTAGCACAATTCCAAAAACGAGATACGTAACTTGATCGGTTGTCATCGGGAGTATTTAAATAAGAGTGCAAAGATAAAGAGGAAGGGGCAAGGTACAAGTAACAAGGATCAAGGTACAAGTCTTAGAACGAATAGGTGTTTCAATACAATAGGACTCTCTTATCGCTTGTGCTTTGAACAAAGGACTATGCCGCATATTTTCTTTTTCTCACCTGCTGATAAATCCAGCCAGCAAGCAATACCAGTAAAATTGGTAAAGCGATATTCATGAACTGCCAAGTGCTTTTTTGTGCTTTTACTTTTTGTGAGTCCAATAAACGGAGAACGATGTCTTTACTCCTGGTTTCATTGATACCCGGCTTGTTTACCAGGTATTCAATACAGTTTTGCAGAAAATCTTTGTTGGCAAACTGGTATTCATATTGAGAGCCCATCGTATAAAAATTAGTACCCATTGGTAATGGGCCTTCTTTGGGCGACACTTCGTTCAATAATATATCTCCATCACCCACTACTATCATCTTACCGGGTTCCTTGCTCATTTCCATAAAAGGTGCGCCATAACCTGATAGGCTATCTAGCTGAGACTTGGAAATTTTGTTTCTGAATAAGGAAGTGAATTTTCCCTCCAGTAACATGGCAACGGGTATGTTACTTTTGGTGAACTTAGCATCCTGCGGAGCATTTTTATTTTCATTCAGGCTTATCAATGCAGGGGTACTGATTATTCTTGAATTAGGAGAAGAAGACAATAAAACTGTTTTAGTAATGCCGGGTGTTGCGATAGTATCGATTGAATTGACAAATCTTCCTTTTACCAATCCCATATTCTTAGTAACCGAGTTATTATTGGAAGTCCCGAATAATGGGTAATAATTCCATTTCAAAAATTCAAACTGCGGATTTTCCTGCGTACCACCAACAGCAAAAGGCATATAATCACAATCCAGGCTCATTACTAAATCCGGATTGATTCGAACGCCATACCTAAAAAGTTGATCGGTGAGATTAAGATCTCTATCGAAAGCAATTGTTTCAGTTGTATAACGAAGGCTATCTTGTTCTGCAATCAGGTTATCAATAAACCACAACACTTTTCCTCCCCGCATTATATATTGATCGATCTTCAGTTTTTGATCCTCTGTAAATTGTATGGTAGGTTTTACAATCATTAACACATCTGCTTCACCGGGAATTTGGTTTGTTGAAATATCAACCGGTCCAAACCTGTAGTCCTGTGTTAAAGTTTGCTCAATGTCAAAAGCTCTGAGATCTGTAGGCTCGCCATTACCCATTGCATAAACTATCCCTGGAGCTTTTACTTCCATCATTTTATCCAGCGTTTTTACAAACTGGTATTCCATCAATGCCTCTGCACTGTTTATCTCATCTTGCGAAATGGCTCCACTGGCTCTTGGATAAAGGCTCACTAATGATTGCTTTCCTTTATATCGCATTAATGCCACAGGAAAAATAATATTACTGCTCTCTCCTTCTTCTTTCTGAACGGTAAGATTGATTGGTATAGCACCTAATCCTACTAATGAATCGCCATAGGTTTTGCGGCTATCCGGCATTTCTTCCTGCGGAGAAATAAAACGATAATGAATTTTTGAACTATTCCTGTCTTTCAACAATCCCAAAAACTCTTCCGTACTATTGGCTAATTTTTTAAAGCCAGCCGGAAAATCTCCTTTTAAAAAAACATCTATCTGTACTTCTTCATCCAATTCTTTTAATAAATCCTTTGAGGCTTTCGTAAGCGTATATCTTTTTTCTTTGGTGAGATCGAAGCGGGCATGAAAAGAAGAGGCCAGGTAATTAACCGCCAGCAAAATTACCAGCAGTATTACCCACCAGAATTTTGAAGCAACTATTTTATTTACCAGGTTACCCATACTATCTTTTTAATAAGTTTCGGCTGGTGATAGCTAAAAATAGAAATATCACCGAGAGAAAATAAACAACATCTCTTGTATCGATCAATCCCCGGCTGATGCTTCGGTAATGAAAATCAATTCCAATCATTTCTACATAGTAATCGGCACCATTAGCTAATGCCGGCAAGCGACTGATTGCGCTAAATCCATAATAGATCAATGCACAGCCAATGAGACTGACTATAAAAGCAACCACTGCATTATTGGTAAAACTGCTGCTGCAAATACTGATAGCGGTAAAAACAGCTGCTAAAAAGAAAAGGCCAATATATGAACCAATAGTAGCCCCCATATCAAGCCCCTCATTGGAAGAAAGACGTTGAATAGAAACGATATAAATTATAGTGGGAAGTAATGCTATCAGCACCACTAATAAACTACCGAGGTATTTGCCAACAATTATTTGCCAGCGGCTAAGCGGCCGGGTTTGTAATATTTCATAAGTGCCGGTTTTAAATTCTTCGGCAAAACTGCGCATGGTAATGGCAGGTATCAAAAGCAACAAAATCCAGGGAGCTAATTGAAAGAAACGATCCAGCGTAGCATACCCAAAATCAAAGATGTTTTCATCAAAAACAAAAAGAACAAGACCGTTTACCAGCAAAAAAACGGTAATGGCAATATAGCCCGTAAGGCTGCTGAAAAATTGACGAAGTTCTTTTTTACAAACGGACCACATAGAAGTGCTGCAAAATAAGTAATAAAAAGGTACAAGGTTCAAGATTCAAGTCTTGCCGTTTGAAGAAGGATTTGAATTTCTTTAGAACCTCTTGTGGTTGTACCAATAAAAAATCCCCAAATATGGGGACTCAATATTTCATTTCGGGATTTAATCTTATTAAACAGCGAAGCTTTCTCCACAGCCACAGGTTCTGCTAGCATTGGGATTACTGAAATAAAACCCTTTACCATTTAACCCATCTGAAAAATCCAGGGTAGTGTTTACCAGGTATAAAAAGCTTTTTAAATCAGTTACCACTTTTACGCCATTGT
>CAZXMP010000022.1:0-32752 GCA_964641575.1 uncultured Chitinophaga sp.
ACCGACGTTCTTGCCATATCCATTAACTCGTCTATACCATAAATAGCCATAATAGGCCAGAGTGGAAAATTGAATGTTGCTGCTGTTGCTATTAATATTACTAATGATGCTCTTGGCACCGCTGCTACTCCTTTACTGGTTAGCATTAATGTAAGACCGATCATTAATTGCTCGCCAAATGACAGATCTATACCTGCCGCCTGTGCAACAAATACAGAAGCCAATGATAAATACAATGTAGTTCCATCCAAATTAAACGTGTAACCAGTAGGAATTACAAACGATACGATCTTTCTTGGCACTCCAAATTTTTCCATATTCTCTAATGCTTTGGGCAATGCTGAATCGGAACTCGTAGTGGCAAATGCAATCGACACCGGCTCCCGTATAGCTTGAATGAATTTCCGGATCGGAATTTTTGCTACCCATATTGCAACCGGTAGCAGTACTAATAGAATAAATGCTATGAGTGCAACATATAATGTAATAAGTAATAAGGCGAGGTTCTTTAAAATATCAACTCCTAAATGCCCAACGGTAACTGCAATGGCCGCCCCTACTCCAAATGGAGCAAAATACATGATGATGTTAGTGAATTTGAACATCGTCTCTGCAAGGCTTTCCGCAAAGTCCAGCATTGGCTTTTTCTTATGTTCATTTAACAAGGCTAAGGCAATACCGAATATGACACTGAAGAAAACGATCGGCAACACATTGCCTTCGTATACAGATTTTATAATATTCTCCGGAAAAATATCAATGATATGATCTTGCCACCCTTTGCCCGGCGCATCCGGTAATTTATTAATTAAGTCTGGGGGCACATCTACACCAGCACTGTCCAATATCTTAATTACTTTGGCTTGTAATTGTTTTTCAGAAGAAGCTGGTAATTCTTTCAATAATTCCTGCGGCACAGTAATTCCTTTTCCAGCACCAGTAACATTTATAGCTACTATACCAATTACTAATGCAATAGTAGTTACCACTTCAAAATACAGAAGTGATTTCCAACCCATTCTCCCTACTTGTTTCAAATTGGCGTGACTGGCAATTCCAACCACCAATGTTGCAAAAAGTAATGGAGCGACAATTGTTTTTACTAAGCGCAGGAAAATGGTGCTAAGAAATTTTAAGTCTTGCGAACCTTTGGGAAAATCGATCCCTATTTCCACCCCAATTGCCATGGCCACTAATATCCAGGTGGTTAATGATTTTTTATAAATTGCAAACACAACCAGGCTGGCAATAAATACCCAGCGAACGGTCATTAATGTTTGTGCAGAGAAGGAGGCCCAGCCCTGTCCGTCTAAAACATGTAACAAAGCAACTACTGTAAAAAGTACAAGGGCGAGCAATCCGGCTTTTCGTTGATTCATATTATCGTTACTAAGGTTTCAAAACTAAAGGTTTAGTTTCAAATTCTGGAAAATTCCGACAAACAGCTTTCTCTGCCGATAGTGGATAATTTTGGCTGTCCCTGTTAAATAATTAATTACTTTAGGCACTTATATCAATTTACCGGCACTAAAATCAATACTGCATGCTTAAGAAAATTAACCGGGTACTTACCCTACTTGCTGTTTTTGTAATTGCCCCTGCAATTGCTTTTGCACAAGATGCTCCTAAAAAAGGACTTGATCAACGTATTAATGAATGGTTTCAGCCAATTACAGATGCCACAAGCCGGATTGTTTTCTACTCTATTAATCTGGGAGGTGTACAAGTTCCGTTGGTGGTTATGTTGTTAGTAAGTGGCGCATTGTTTTTTACCATTCGCTTTTCATTTGTAAATATTCGCAAGTTTGGTTTAGCCATCAATGTAGTAAGGGGTAAATATGATGATTTAGAAAAAGATGCTCCCGGCGTTTCCGCAGCAGGTGTAAATGTGGCAGGTGGCGATATTGTTGATACTATTAAAAACGAAGCCCACCATGGGGAAGTAAACCATTTTCAGGCTTTAGCCACAGCAGTTTCCGGAACAGTTGGATTAGGAAATATTGCCGGTGTTGCTATTGCCATTGCCATTGGTGGGCCAGGTGCTACATTTTGGATGATTGTATGCGGACTGCTTGGTATGACCAGCAAATTTGTAGAATGTACATTAGGTGTTAAATACAGAGATATTGATAAAAATGGTGTTGTATATGGTGGCCCCATGTATTATTTAAAGAAAGGATTTGCAGAAAAAGGTCTTGGCGGGATTGGAAAGTTTCTTGCCGTTTTGTTTGCTATTCTTTGTGTAGGGGGTTCTTTGGGTGGTGGTAATGCATTTCAAAGCAACCAGGCAGCTGCACAAATTTCTGGCATGCTTGGAATGTCAGGCGGTTCAGCAGGGTTTGTTATTGGAGTTATAATGGCTATTATTACGGGCATTGTAATTATAGGTGGTATTAAAAAAATTGCTACTGTAACAGAAAAGATAGTTCCATTTATGGCAGTCATTTATATAATCGCCTCCCTGATTATAATTTTTGCCAATTTTAGTTTTATTGATGATGCATTTGGAATGATATTTAATGAAGCATTTTCTCCCCGTGCAGGGCTTGGCGGCTTGATGGGTGTATTGATTATTGGGTTTAAGAGAGCTGCTTTTTCGAACGAAGCAGGTGCTGGTTCAGCTTCTATTGCACACTCAGCTGTAAAAACAAAATATCCCGCATCAGAAGGAGTTGTATCGCTACTTGAGCCATTTATAGATACAGTGGTTATTTGTACTATGACTGCATTAGTCATCATCATGTTCAATAAAGACGGTATTATGTTCCCGTATGGCGGAGATGGAAAAGGCAGTGTTGTATTAAATGCTACTGGCGCCAGTACAAGTGGCGTAGATCTTACCAGTATGGCGTATAATGAAGTTATTCCCCATTTTTCGTATGTATTAACTATTGCTATCGTTCTATTTGCATTTTCAACGATGATAAGCTGGAGCTACTATGGTCTGCAAGCCTGGAAATTTTTGTTTGGCAGAGGCAAGATCGCTGACTTAAGTTATAAAGTTTTATTCCTTGTTTTTGTGGTTATTGGTGCATCCGTTTCTTTAACTGCCGTTACCGATTTTTCTGATGCTATGATTTTGGCAATGGTATTTCCCAACATGATAGGTTTGCTGTTTCTATTTCCAAAAGTGCGGGAAGAGTTTAAGCGATACCTTGCAGCCATTAAAAATTTAAAGAAATAAATTAACCCCTTAAAAACTGTTGTATGAGTTTATTTGTCAGAAAACCCATGGACGCTTTAATGAGTGAAGCCGCAGAAACAGGAGAACACACATTAAAGAAAACCTTAGGTTCAAGAGGTTTGATCGCATTGGGTATAGGTGCAATTATTGGTGCAGGTCTATTTTCTATTCCAGGTATGGCAGCTGCCAACCACGCAGGCCCTGCTATCACTATATCTTTTGTAGTAGCTGGTTTGGGTTGTTTGTTTGCTGGCTTATGTTATGCAGAGTTTGCATCAATGATTCCAGTAGCCGGTAGTGCCTATACATACTCTTATGCTACCATGGGTGAGTTTATGGCCTGGATCATTGGTTGGGATCTGGTGCTTGAATATGCGGTAGGTGCAGCAACGGTAGGTATTAGCTGGAGCCGTTACCTTATTAAATTTTTGGACGGCTTTGGTATTACGTTGCCAGTTGAACTTACTGCTGGCCCATGGAGTGGCGGTATCATCAACCTGCCTGCTGTATTTATTATTGTATTGATGAGCTTATTACTGATTAGAGGCACTAAGGAAAGTGCTTTTGTAAACGCAATAATAGTAGTAGTAAAAATTGCTGTAGTTCTAATATTTATTGTATTAGGCTGGCAATATATTAACAATGACAATTACAATCCTTATATCCCTGATAACACAGGAAAATTTGGCGACTTTGGTTTTAGTGGTATTATTCGGGCCGCTGCCATTGTATTCTTTGCCTATATCGGATTTGATGCGGTGAGTACAGCCGCACAGGAGGCTAAGAATCCCAAAAAAGATATGCCGATTGGTATTTTAGGTTCTTTATTGATTTGTACAATTCTCTACATTTTATTTGCCCATGTAATGACAGGTGTTACAAGCTACACCGCATTTGCTGGTAAAGATGGAATTGCACCCGTTGCCGTGGCGATTGAAAACATGGGCACTCCCGATGCCGCTGGTGTTATAAAACCGGATTACCCCTGGTTGAACCGGGCCATTGTAGTAGCCATCCTGTTTGGCTATGCATCGGTAATATTGGTAATGTTAATGGGGCAAAGTCGTGTCTTCTTCAGTATGAGTAAAGATGGTCTTATTCCTAAAATCTTTTCCAGTGTTAATCCTAAAACCCGAACTCCGGCAAAAAACAATATGTTCTTTATGCTTTTTGTAAGCTTGTTTGCAGCATTTATTCCTGCAGATGTAGTGGGCGAAATGACAAGCATCGGAACATTATTTGCCTTCATCTTAGTTTGTATTGGTGTATGGGTAATGCGAAGAAAAATGCCTGAATTACCAAGAGCTTTCAAAACACCAATGGTTCCACTGGTTCCAATTTTAGGAGTAGCTACTTGTTTATTCATGATGATATTCCTGCCGATGGACACCTGGATTCGGTTATTGCTTTGGATGTTGATTGGTCTAGATATTTACCTTGTATATGGTGCTAAAAACAGCCATTTGGGTAATGGAACAGATAAGAGAAAAGGAATGAAAATGGCTCGCATTACAGGAATTGTATTAGCACTGTTGTTAGCCATTGTTGGCTACCTGCATCAAAATTCTGTTGGATGGGATGCCGATAGAACATTATTCTATATCTCTATTGGTTTTGCCGTGGTACATGCGGCATTATATGCAAGCAAGCTGGGCAGAGCAGAGGATAAATAATTGATTAAATTTCATTAAATATTTGATTAAACCGTCTCGCTTTAGCGAGGCGGTTTTTCATTTCCGGCTATTGCCTTAGATTTGCAACCCGGCTGGAATTGTTGAGTAGCGGACTGAACGTACAAGAGTGCGACGCAACGAAGACGATCAGGGAACTGAAGCTGGCTACAAAAAATAAAATCTATCATGGGAAGAATTTTTGAAGTACGTAAATCATCGATGTTTGCCCGTTGGGATAAGATGGCAAAAAACTTTACCCGTATTGGTAAAGAGATCGTCATTGCTGTAAAAGCCGGTGGGCCTGATCCTAATTCAAATGCTGCGTTGCGTCGTTGTTTTCAAAATGCCCGCAGTGTGGGTATGCCGAAGGACCGGGTGGAGGCTGCTATTAAAAGAGCACAGGGAAAAGAACTGGTGAACTATGATGAGATATTATATGAAGGATATGCACCGCATGGTGTTGCAATATTAGTGGAGACGGCTACCGATAACCATGTAAGAACGGTGGCAAATGTAAAATCTTGTTTTACAAAAGGACATGGTGCGTTGGGTAATAGTGGTAGTGTGGCTTTTCAATTTAAGAAAATGGGAGTATTCAAATTAAAACCAGAAGGATTGAATACAGAAGAGATGGAACTGGAGCTGATTGATTTTGGTTTGGAAGAGTTGGGTGAAAGTACTGGTGAAAATGGCGAAGAGATATTAGTAGTTCGTTGCGGCTTTACTGATTTTGGAAATATGCAAAAAGCATTGGAAGATAAAAAGATCATTCCGATTACGGCAGAGTTGGAATGGATACCTACTGTAACGGTACCCGTAACAGATGAACAAGAAGCTGATGTAAGTAAACTGATCGATAAATTAGAGCAGGATGAAGATGTGCAGAAAGTATTTCATAATATGGGATAAAGAAAAAGCCCTCCGAAATTTCGGAGGGCTTTTTTTATATTACGATTTTACTTTGCCTTCGATACTGCCATCTATTTCTTTTCCGGTAATTAGACCTACCGCCAATTTAAATAAGGAAACTATTTTTCCATCTTTTGTATCCCAATAATAACCATCTTCTGGTGTTACTTTGATAATAGAAAGATTAGGATCATCATGGCTTTAAACCAAATTTTTGCTGGAGCTGACCACAATTCCTTTGCCATTGCAGCATCCTGAATTATTTCAGCGGTGCCGTAAAGACTGAGATACTCCATACTCCCTTTGTTAGAATAAAACAACTGTATTCTATTGTCTTTCGCAATGTCCTGGTTTTTGTCGCTATCCTTATGGCTAAAAAAAAAGATGGCACCATCATCATCTACTTTTTGTCTCGACATTGGTCTTGTCTTTAACGGCAAATGAGTAAGGTCAGTAGTAAACAAACCAATATCTGCATCATCTACCATTTGCTTAATTTTTTTATTCGCTTCTTCCTGTTGAAGATTCTTTATTTCACTGCCCATAAATAAATTTTATTGAATGATTTGGATCCTCAATAAAATCAAAAGGCATGCCGGGCTAAATGTTTAACTAATAACTGTGTTTGTAATTAAAATTCTTCATCAAAATATATTCCAATAAAACGAATAGTGAAAACTGAAGAAAAGATTTCACACTATGGGATAATTCCATCAGTGCTTCTTGAATAGTTGAATAAACTCGCTGATAAATCTTCAGGCAATAGTGTATGTTACTATCATTGCCTGGTTTTTACAGGTATAGGGTTTGTGTTATGAATACCACCCCTGGTCTCATCTTTTACAAAAATATTAATTGATCCTCCCGGCTTGGTGATAGGTTCTGTTTCTACAACAATATATCCCTGCACTGACCCATCAGACCTTGTCCTTACTTTATCAAAAAATACTTTATGCGTCTTCTGATTACGTACAAATGAATTGTTGTTGACAACTAATCTTGCACTCCCTTTATACTTAAAGGTCAGCGTTTCAGGCTGTACATCTAAAATTGGATGTTCAGTGAAATCAAAACCCACACCATTAATTGTAAATTCACGGGTTACCTGATTAGCTTTTGGCTGATTTGCGGGCAAAGAAAAAGCAATGTAAAACTGCATCCGCTGGTATAGGCCGGAGGCTGCTACTTCATTGTTCCCGATCTTTTGAAAATAACCTGTTCCGTCAACAATGGCTGTCAGCTGTATTTCATTCCCTGTTTTACGCCACAATTGATTCACTGGGTGTATCTCATTATTTTTCCTCAAATCAATATTACCCAATGCTATACTTTCATCAGAAAAAGGTACGGGCACTTTCACATTCAGATCAAGAATATCTCCCATCCACGGGCCATAGAGGCAAACATTCGCATCTTTTTTTATTTGTAACAATAATGGATTATGCGGATCAAGGGTTTCTGTTGATTTCTGCGTTTGTGTATTAAAATTTGCAAGATGTTTTGCCTTTACCTCGCCTTCGATTATTTCAGAAGTTTCGTTTGTCCACCTGTTTGTCAACATAGTTCTGAATCGTTCCGAAGGCTTCAGATAGATACATACATCTTTATCAATAGTCACTTTTGTATGGATATAATCCTGGCCGCATATTTTGGTGTCGCTTGTTATTGTACCGCACACAGTTTTCTTGAATTCAGAAACAGGGAACCAGCAATCCATGTTGACCTTAGTAGAGCTTGATCCCAATAACCAGTCTTTAATATCTCCGGCCAGCTCAGTGGCAACTTCCAATGGCTTCACTAAAACACCTGCCCAGCCGAGTTCCTGGCTAATCTTATCAAAGAATGCGCCTGGCAAACGGGAAGGGTCTATTACTTTATTATACTTGTAAACTTCTTCCCCTGCCTGGTTGTGATGATAATAAAATGGTTTTGTGGTTTCACCCCCCAGTATACCTACACCAAGCTGATTATTTTGCAGATCATTAAATTCATCTAGCTCTGCTTGTGAAGCAAGTGGTGCGTAGGTGTAATCATCCGGGGTTCCCGTTTGCGATAATGAAGAAGTAACGGCCGGCAATGAATTATCTGGCTTTGTACCATCAGCCCTGATTCTTTCCCAATGTCCCGGAACAAATTGATTGTTCACAACCCTGTTTCTTACATAAATATAACCGGGTCTTGAAACAGAGAATACTCTAAGGTAAGATGCCTTATCATTAAAATTATAAATTGAAAGGTCTGTGCAATCTTCCAGCAAGTCAACATAATTACCATACCCGCCTTTTTCATTGGCATGCTCGTAAATAACAGCTACGAAACCATTGGGCACTTTTATTGAAGAAGCCAGATCATTAAAATCAGCAGAGCCAAAAAAACGATAATCACCAACTCCAAAAGTTTTATTTTGCCCGCTAAAATTGGCATGTTCATATAACATAACTTGCGGGGCATACAAGATAGTAGCTCCGGAATTAACTTTTACAGGTGATGTTGGTGGTTTTTCTGTAGCCTTGGGTTGTTTACGATGGTCACGGATTACTTGTGCTTTTACAGACTGCAATACAATAAAGCTGATTATTAAGATGAATGTCTTTTTCATACCATAATTTTTAGTTTGCGTTAAAGGCAACAATGTTTTATATATACATATATTGTAATTATATCTCGTATCTAATTTCTTTAAAACACATTTTGCCTATTACAAATATTACTAAAAGCAAATACTGTTAATTGCTTCTGATAGCCTCTGCCACTTTATCTACATTCAATGCGCCATAATTAAATATATGCCTGGAGTCATCCTTTAAAGTGATGACAGCTTTTTTTGCCAGGAAACTTTTCTCTACCTGAACATCTTTTATATCAGCTTTATTGATCTCCAGGTAACCTTCGCTTCCCCATTTTATAAATAAAGCTTCGGATAAAAGGCCTTTCGCCGATACATCAAACTTGGCATCGTACAAAAGCCTTTTGTTGGTGATGGTTAGCTTACCATTATATTTTCCACCGCTGGGCGGAATATATAATATGGTCCAGGTGTCAATCTTTGTTTCGTTGGGTTGTAGTTCGATTTTCATTTGATTCTAATTAATAGATAAAATAATTTATTCAACTCATTTATTGTTTAACCACTTGTACTGTTTTTCTCTTTTGGCCATTCCCCCATTCTATTACAAGCTGATATATACCACCGGGCAATTTTCCCATGTCCATATTAACCTGGTTACTTCCGGATAAAAGTTCAGTGTTTTGAATTTTTATCAAGGCTCCTTTATTATCAAATACTTTTATTATCGCCTGCGATCTGCTATTGGTATTGATATTTACAAATAACGTTTCCTTTACAGGATTGGGCCAAACTTTTACTATATCACTCACATCACAAGTGGCGTTTATAATGCTTGTGTGCTGCACCCTGCCGTCACTATCATATTGTGCAATCCGGTAAAAACTTTGTTGCGCAGGATTATTATCTGAAAAAAAATAAGCTCTTTCAACATTGCTATTTCCTGCTGCTGTTTGTATATTGATTACTGTCCAGCGAATACCATCCGTACTTCTTTCAATATTAAAATGATGGCTGTTTTGTTCCTGTGCCGTTTTCCAGTTTATAAGAATATTATTCCCCTCGCATCTTACATTAAACAAGATGAACTGAACCGGTAATGTATTAAGATTGCTTGAACCAATTCCAAAATCGGAAAAATTAAACATTCCTGTTCTTGCTAAAACCGGGGCAGTAACTGGGCCGCTTCCGGTAACATGTGTACCCTGTAGAAACCAGGCAGTGGCTGCATTAATTCTTTTTAGCAATGCTAACTGAGTTACATCCGTTATACCCGAAATTGCAGTTGCTGTAAACGTTCCGGTATACAAACCACCGCTTAATCCATCACCGGCTGTTATCCTCCAATAACCTTCATTGGCAGTTTTGGTAACCATAAAAGCTCCCTGGTTTTGTGGTAAACCGTTGGTACCACCGGGAGAAGATATCCATTCAGTTGTGAGTGTGCCACCGGTAGAAGGAGCTGTGGTAAAATTAATTGAGGCATTCCTTGTTGCAGTACTTATGCCCACCGGAAAATTCCTGTTACCCGTGGTATTGTTTATCCATCTTTTAAATTTGCCTATAATAGTGCCTGATGTATAGGAAAGATTGCCTGGTAATGCAGTGCTGGTTCCCAATATAAGTGTATTAGAACCGGTATTAATATTTCCGCTAACCATTGAAAGTGTTCCTGAAACAGTAAGATCCCCACCAGCTATTGTTAAACTATGAGTTGGGTCAGTATCGTAATAAAACATATTATTCACTGTTCTTGTTACAGGTATTTCAGGCCCTGTGATTCTTGCTGTAGTTGTAAGCTGATAAAAAAGTGTAATGCCCCCAGTGCCGGGATTATAAGTTAATGGCTGATCAAAAAAGCCTGCATTAGTTGCAACCGTACCATGTCCAATTAATACTACAGCTGTTGAACTTCCACCATATCCTACTGTTAGTTTATTTGAATTGGTAACATTTCCCCTAAGCAAAGCAACAGCCTCAGTAATAATATTTGGTGAGGTGGGATCAATGGTAAATCCTGTTGGTGAATCGAACACCATAATTTTTGTAGGAAAACTTACTGTTCCAAAAGTTCCGCTTCCGGTATATAATTGAGGTGCTGTTTGGAGCGATGGGATAAAAGCTGAACCAGAGTTCTGGTGCCTAAGCGTTCCGTTATTGGTTAAATTCGTTCCATAAAAATAAAACGGCGCATCGCCTAAGTCCAGGATTGTACCTGTGTTGGTGGTAATATTGAGTGAGCTATTGGGGAAATTTGAAGCCGTGGTACCCAAAGATGCAAAATGGTTGGCAGAAGTATTAGTAAGTATAAGATTAGGCATAACACCATTTAGACTGAAAGAGTATGCAGCACCCGAAAATGCATTGCCCAATTGTAAAGTGCCACCGGAAACAGCAGCCCTCCCCGTACCTGCCTGATTGCGGTAATCTACTACGGTAGCTGCATTTTGACAAACAATAGTACCACCGCTAATATTTATTGAGGAGGAAGTAGATGTTCCCAGGTCAAAACTACCCATCTGCGGATCGAAATTTACAACAGTACCAACTGTGATGGTGCCGCCTGTTTGAATATATGTAAAATTATCTCCGGCCTGGTCAACACCAAAACGGCCGGCTACATTTATGTTACCACCTTCTACAATTATTGTGCTGCCTTCATTAAAAAGTAATGAATTATTGTTTACAGTGAAGGGTAACATATAAAAGTCTCCTTGGGTAATTCTAAATAATCCACCTATATTATACATATTCCCATAATTTCCTAATGTTATACTTGGATTGTTTAGCCAGAGACCCGTTGTTGGCCATAAGTAAACTTCACTAAATTCAATAGTCATATTAAAAGAACCAGAAAGCTTTAACGTAGCATTGTCCCAAAAAATATAATTTGAAATGGATGTAAGTACATTAGTTCCTCTAAAAGTAAGATTTGCTGGCATCAGTTCAAGAACATTTGCCCGGGAGCCTTTATTGAAAGCTAAACTATATAAATCAGTAATTGGTCCGGTCCCCCCAATGTAACTATCATATGCTCCTGTAAAAAAAAGAGTTGCTCCTGCTTCATTATTATTGTTACTGAAATCAAGTGTACCGTTATTAATTAAATTACCTGCGATTTCAATTGAATGTACTGTAAGATTATTTACAAAATCGTCAGTACTAAATGTACCACCGGAAGCAATAGTTACATTTGTTCCCACTGTTATTTTTCGTATGAAATTTCTCTCAAACATTAATGTACCGGAAGCCCCTTCTCCAACTGTTAAGCTATAAGAAAAAGCATTTATATCAACCGTAACAATGTCACCATTTTTTATCGTAACATTATCGGAGGCAGTGGGTACAACTCCGCCAGCCCATGTGGCCGCAGAACTCCATATACCACCTCCAGTACCATTGGAAGTAATATTGCCCGTAGCATTTGTTGACTGATTGCCGGTGACGGCAGTAGAAGGCGTTTCTCTAACTGCATATACTTTCCAGAAATAATTAGTAGAGGAATTTAACCCGGCTTGAACTGATGAAGTAACATTGGCAGCTGTCAGAGAATTAAAATTATAGGTCGTTCCTCCATCATCAGAACGATAAATAGCAAATCCAGTTTCGTCTGATGAATTATCAATCCAATTCAGGGTCATTTGTGACGCAGCTACAGCTGTAAAACTAAGTCCGTTGGGAGCTGTGGTCTCAATGGGACTGAATGTGAAAATTTTTCTTGACCCATCTGCAACAGATGTCAGATCTGTGATCGGTGCATTCAACCCATATTGTTGAGAAGTGGGAGTTCCGGTTGTAGTAAATGTATTTGTTCCGGTAACATAGGTTACAAACCAGTTACTTCCAGTATAATGCGAAAATCCGATATACTGTGCTGCACCAACGCTGCTATTCCTTGTCATGTTTCCATACACCAATTCAATCATATTGGAGGTTTCATACAATCTTACCTGGTAAGTTCCATCTGCCGTAGAACCGGGAGAAATTATTGACATGTTTTTAAACTCGATGACCATTACCCTGTCAGGTGCTGAACCTGTCATCTTATAATGCACTTTTCCGTTTGTACCCGTACTTAAATTAGAGCCCAATGCTGTAATGAGTGAGGTTTGAGACAATGCATATGTGGAACCATCTACCGCCCACCCCAGACTTATATATCCATTAGAGTTGACACCAAATTGGGTATAGCGATCCTTCATAAACCAAAAGTCAAATCCTAAATTAGCTACTAAAGAAGATACATCATCGGAGGAGGCAGCTATCAACTGGGTAGTTCCTGAACTCATGTCCGTCAATGAGCCAGAAGATGAAGTTATAAATGCGTAATTGGCCGAGCTCTGAGCATTGGCTGTAGCAACAGATATGACCGTTGTTAATAACAAAAATATTTTTTTCATAGCCGCAGTTTATTGTCTGTATTGAAAAGGTTAGATCTAATTTTTTCAATATTTATTTTTAAAAAAAGGACAACCCGATATTAAAGGTCTGTCCTTTTATTTCAAGGGGTTAATCTTTAAGTTTTATCAATTTTAATTCCCTATGTTCCTTACCCTGGATAATGCGTACATAATAAACGCCGGATCTATACATATCCCCAAATTGTATAACTGACCCAGGAATGATATTATTCCTGGTTTCTACTACCCTTCCATGCTGATCAACTACCTGCATAATTATATTTTGCTTTGTATCATTTGTTTTAACCAGCAGGGTAAAATGCTTGGTCGATGGATTGGGATAAACGACCAATTCCAAGTTATTGGCCTTTGTAATTAAAGGTGTATCGTTGGCTTTTGTTTCCCCCGCCAGTATGTTGTTAAAACTATTCTGGCCATTGTTATTATGAGGAACAAGCACCTGGGTAGTAGCAGTTACAGCAGGATTGCATCCATCATTGGTTGTAACGGTAATTGTATAAATTCTACCTGTACCATTGCCTGCTCTTTCAGCTCTTAAACGTATATGATGATTGTCAATTATTTCCCAGTCAGGAGCTGTATCGCCATCGCCTGTACCATTTACTGGTTCATTACTGCTCACACTTATTGTTGTGTTAGGTGTAGTACAATTATCGTTGATGCCATAACTCACCGTAACATTTCTCATCTTATGATTAGGCGGCCAAAGTATGTTCGGTGATGCACCCAGCCCTGTTATTTGAGGTAGCGTATTATCAAATACTGTAATTACCTGTGAACAGGTTGCTGAATTACCAGATGCATCAGTGGCTTTATACGTTCTTGTCAATGTAAACCTGTTGGCACATGTTTGGTTGCTGATAACATCGCTAACATGGGTAACGATTACAGGGCAATTATCAGTTGCAATAACGCTTGCAATATTAACCGGGGGAATATTTGCCGCACAACTTACGGTAATGTTTACCGGGCAAGTAATTATTGGAATAGTGTTGTCTACCACAGTTACAACAGCAATACAGCTGCTGACAGCACCTTCCGGATCTGTTACTGTGAGGGTAACATTATTGAGACCAATATCTCCACAGGTGAAATTACTTTTACTCAATGCATATGTGAGTGGTGTGCCATCCGGATCGTTACTGCCATTATCTACATCTGCAATAACAATAGAAGCTGCACCGGTTGCAGATAAATACACTGTAGCATTTTTACAAATAGCTACCGGTGGTTGGTTTAAACTAACCTGGTATTGAACAAATCCATCATCAGGTTCAGTATCCGACCCGCCTCCTGAAACGTTTCCAGTTTCCCGAATGCCGTTTAAATAGCTACCACCACCGCCACCACCAAATAATAAACCACCGCCACCACCCCCGGAGTAACCACCACCACCACCACCAGTGCCTATTGCCATCCCGCCTCCGCCGTAACCAAAACCACCATTTCGAAATTCAAAAATCAATTGCGGCAAAAATTCTCGGGTGCCACCATAACCTCCAAGTTCAGATCCTCCAGATGATCCTGCACCTCCTTCACCAACTTCATACTCCTCGCTTATATTTCCTAGTCCAATATCAACTGGATTAATAAGGCCCTCTCCATTAGTAAAACGTCCGCCGCCACCTGCACCAGTTGGAGTTTCACCACTATAACCAAAGCTTGCTCCACCACCATTACCACTTGTGCCGCCAACACCATTACCATTAATAATTGCACCACCACCATCGGCCCCATTTTCACTCTCTTCGCCAGCGCCACCATCATCACCAATAGGTATAGCTGGAGCAAACACACCCTGATAGGCGCCACCTCCTCCTCCGGCTACAGCAAGCAATGTCCAGACTGTACTTCCAGGTCTCTTGTAAAGAATAGCTGTACCACCACCACCACCACCATAATCCGAACCGGTTCCACCATTTGTTATTAGACTAATATTATTAACACCGGTTGCACCTTTTTGTCCAACTATAAAACGAACTGTAGAACCAAGTGGAATTTTTCCTGTTCCGCTACCCACAAGAAAAGTACCATTAACCACAGCACCATTACCACCACCGGCAGAATACTTAAAAGCCTCTAGAAATATATCATCCCCAAAGGGTACAGGAATCCATTGCCCCATACGAAGAATGGCAGCACCCCCATCCCCTCCCAAAAGAGAAAACCGGATCTTAGTAATCAGTGGATTGTTTGGGATAACAAGATCCTGGAAACCTCCTGTATACGCTACACTATGCTGTTGACCATCAGCATTTATTTGCGCCGAGGATTTGAGAAATCCTGAGGCTAGAAAAAGTAAAATGAAGAAGGACAAAAATTTTTCTCTATACAAACAACGAGTTTTTACATGGCTTTCCCTTCTCAAAGAAATTTGAGGAATAATAAGTAGTTTCTTTTTCATACCTGTTTGTTTTATTTGAAAAAAGATTTTTTTAAAAATAACCGGGAGGTACTAATCAGCATTCAATGCATAAATGTATTCGTCTTCCGGAAACGGTTGAATACGGCTTCACTAACGGTGGAGTTGACTGTTTTTTCGGTGTGCCTTAATAAAACTTTGGCAATTTCATTACACCAATGATTGTTATTTCCTGATTTTCTTATTGATGGCCTAAGCATTTAAGCAAAGCCGTTATGCTACTTTTTAAATATTTTTTGCTGTTTATAAGTATTAACTTCAATTACACCACGATGAAGCCTTTTTTATGCGTACATTTTTTTCCCATAAATGGTTTTTGCTTGTATCATTCATTGCTCTGGCTTTTTCTGTAACTATACAAGGACAGCCACTTTTATTTGAAAATTATTCTTCTGAGCAGGGCCTGTCTCAAAACAGTTGCTATGCTATCGCACAGGATGCTGAAGGTTTTATGTGGTTTGGCACACAGGATGGATTGAATCGTTACGATGGCAAAACGTTTAAATATTATCTCCCCCAAAATAGTATTGGCAACAAGCTTCCTTCTAATTATATCTCTTCTCTTTTTTTTGACACGTCAAAAAATCTGTTATGGATAGGAACTTTGCTGGGCACATGTCTTTACGATCCTGCCAGGGATTCGTTGGTACGGGTACATGAATTATTCCCCTTTGCTACCCGATTGGAAAAAGAAGCTGTTAAAAAAATAGTATCCTTTCAAGCAAATGAATATTGGTTCATTACCTATAGCAACGGTCTTTTACTGCTGAACACTGCCACAAAATCCATCACATCCTTTTTTGATGATGCAATCAACAAGGACCAGGTAAACAGTATTGTTCAGCATAACGGAAAAATTGTTGTTGCTTTATTACAAAAAATATTTTATTTACTTCCGGAAGCTTCCACGTATAAAATACAACCAATACTTACTGAGCACAGTTTCCCAGAAATAAAAGAGTTATTTTCTTACCGCAATTCTCTATGGATAGGAACGCAGTCAGAAGGTTGTTTTTTTGTTGATGATCTTGATGGACAAACCGGCGTTATTCATCCTTTTAAAACAAATACTGATGGTATTGGTTGTTTTATCGCTGATGCAACAGGTAAATTATGGATAGGTACAAGAGGCAATGGTATCCTTCAATACGATCCTGATAAAGGAACCATACAAACAGCTACGCATGATCGATACGACAGCCGTTCTCCAGGAAAAAACTTTGTTTTATCCTTGTTCAAAGACCGGCAGGGAATCATTTGGTGTGGTCTTAGCGGAAGCGGTCTTGCAAAATATGACCCATTGAAATACCAGTTTAATGTCATCAGTAATGAACCGTCAAACCCAAATTCTTTGCCTGATAATATGATCTTTGATATTTATAAATGTAGAGATGGCAGTTATTATGTAGGTACCCAAAATCAAGGGATCGCTGAATGGAATATTACTACTAACCAGTTTCGTACTTACTCTGCTTCTACAAAAATTGGTGTCGTCAACAATACTATTTATGACATGACAGAAGACGATAAAGACAATTTATGGATTGCCAGCTGGGGCGGATTGATGCAACTTGACCGGAAAAAAAAACAGATTTCTTATAAAGAGAATAAAGAGCTCTTAACATCAAAAAAATTATACGGTATTATTAAACTGCAAAAAGCAGACAGTTTATTTATTACAGGCGAGAACGGTCCTGCATTTTTTTCGCTTAAAGATCAACGCTGGGTTTCTTTGCCGGCAAATATAGCCTGGACATCTGCTTACAAGGGGAGGTTTATGTTTGAAGATGAAAATAACATTTTATGGATATGCACGGTGGGAGCTGGATTGGTGAAATATGACTACCAGAATTCATCCTTCGAAATTATTGAACCGGTAAAAAAATATTCTATTTATGTGAGGCATCTGTTGCAGGATGGTGGATTGTTTTGGCTGGCTACTGATAATGGAATTGTTCTCTATGATTTTAAAAAGGATTTAGTAATAAAACATTTAATGCTTAACACAGTTGGCAATTCCAATGTATGCTATGCTGTTCAAAAAGATAATGATGGCTATTATTGGGTTAGTACCAATACGGGTATCTACAAAATTGATCCCCGTACTTATGCCGTACAAAATTACAATATGGGCAACGGTCTGTCTTTTCTGGAATACAATACATCCAGTACTTTTAAAGAAACCGATGGCGCACTATTATTTGGCGGTGTTGGTGGTATTACAAAATTTGACCCATCAGCATTAAAAGAAAATAACTTTAGCCCTCCACCACTTATTACCGCCATTGTTGTAAATGATGCTCCCTTACAATCAAATGCTGCTCCTTTCCGCATCACTAATCTTACTTTTAATCATAAACAAAATTTCATTACGTTTTACTTTGCTGTAAATAATTTTTCCAACCAAAATAACAACCAGTTTAGTTACAGGTTAGAAGGACTAACAGATAACTGGACAAATTGTGGCAATAGAAATTTTGCTACCTATACAAGTTTACCGCCGGGGGATTATGTTTTTCAACTTCGCTCTGCAAACAGTGATGGAAAATGGAGTGAGGAAATGTCTACATTGACTTTTACTATTCACCCACCCTGGTGGCAAACGTGGTGGTTCTGGAGCGCTGCAATCTCTTTGTTTGCAGGTCTTATTACATGGTTTGTAAGAAAAAGGATACAGGTAATTAGACGGGAAGCAACTTTAAAACAGAAAATAGCTGAAACGGAGATGATGGCACTAAGAGCACAAATGAACCCGCACTTTATTTTCAACAGCCTGAATAGTATTCGTGAAATGATTTTACATAATGAAAATAAGGAAGCCTCCCATTTTCTAAGCAAGTTTGCCCAATTGATAAGAATGACCCTAACACAATCAGGACAGTCGTTTATTTCATTACGTAATACAATTGAATACTTGTACCGCTATGTGGAAATGGAACAGGTTCGAAATGCTTATTTTACCTGCAGGATACTGGCTGATGATGACCTTGAGCCTGATGAAACCATGTTGCCACCTATGCTTATTCAGCCTTTTATTGAAAATGCTATCTGGCATGGAACAAGCGGTAGCAACAAAAATATCAACATCGCTATTGATTTTAAAAAAGAGGGAACGCAGTTAGTTTGTTATATTGAAGACAATGGAATCGGAATTATAAGAGCACTTGAGAATAAAAAAATAACTGGGAACGAACATCAACCTGTTGGCATTATTAATATTCAGAGTCGCATTAACCTCTTAAATGAAAAATACAAACTGAAAAGTACTGTTACGGTGGAGGATAAAACTACTTTACCCGGTTACAACGAATCAGGTACCCTTGTAACTTTACGATTACCACTTGAAATAGTAGAAAGATGAAAAAAGTTCTAACCATACTTGTTGATGATGAGCCGAGAGGATTAACATCTCTCCAATCACTTTTGCAAATGAACTGCCCGGAAGTAGAAATAGTTTCCTTATGTGGCAGCGCTGCTGAAGCCAAAGAGAAAATCGATACCCTGCAGCCCCAATTGGTATTTTTAGATATTGCTATGCCGGGAAAAACCGGCTTTGACTTATTGGGGGAATTGCCAGAAATAAATTTTGAAATCATTTTTGTAACGGCCTATAACGACTACATGTTGCAGGCTTTTCATTTTAGTGCAGTCGATTATTTACTTAAGCCTGTCGACGACGAGTTGCTGATAGAAGCGGTAAAAAGAGCCTCAAAAAAAATCGAAGAAAAAACTGGCGGGCAGCATATAGAAACTTTTCTGCATAATATAGGGCACAAAAAAGGTTCGCAAAAAATGAAACTATGTATTCCATCCCTGAAAGGTTTCCAGGTCATCAATATACATGATATAGTTTATTGCGAAGCAAATGGAAACTACACTAACTTTCACTTTACTCATCATCCTGTGATATGCGCCTCTAAACCTATTCATGAATACGAAGAATTATTAGCTGACTGTAACTTTGTACGTATTCATAAATCATTTTTGGTAAACTTGGAACATGTAAAAGAATACATCCGTGGTGAGGGAGGCAGTGTAATTCTTTCGAACACCCACCAGGTGGAAGTATCCAGGAGAAAAAAAGATATGCTGATGACAAGAATGAAAGAGTATTATAAATTTTAAATATTACCACACATTATCTTTATTTCCATCTCAGGTAAAATAAGATAATGCGGTTTCAATACTGTTATGGGGAGAAATTATCGACTTGAGCAATCTTGCTTTTAATCTGTCCTTTTATATTTATCCTTCATAAATTCAAAATATACAAACCCAAAACGCTGGTACCAATCTGGCAATCCATATTGCGCCTCACAGGTTCCAATTCCCTGCAGTGCCCGTTGCAAAGCACCCATCATATCAGTATACTTTCTATCGTAGGTTTGTTTAAATTTTTCGAACTCTGCCACAATTCCTCCTCTTTCATTTTGCCATGCAATACCGGTTACTGCATGAATTCCACTCATATTGTCGCCAAAGGCCAATGCACTCTCTTTAAAGTGTTTTGTATTGCTGTAAATACAACTCAACCTGCCCAATTGACGACGAATAAAATTTAATTCTCCCACCGCTCTTTCGTAACATTCGCTACAAGCTGTATTTCCAATACAGGTAGAAGCCATCATTGCTCCGCTACTGGCACTAAAGTCAGGGGCACAGGCGCCTGGCTCAAAATTTTGAATTTCATTCCATTCATCTCTTCTTTCTTCAAGCCAATCGAGATAGCCCTGTAAATTTTCGTAGGCCTCATTCACTGCTTCGGCGGGATCATTTTCACCTCCCAGGTCTAGATCGTCATCCTGTGCCTGAATAGTAATGGAGAAAAACATAACTGATACAATCAGTACTAAATTTTTAATAATTATGCTCATGATTTTTTCTTTTTAAGTTTAACCAATAAGAACAATATGATAAGCAATGCTAAAGCTGCAACAATTACCAATATCATATTTTTTTGAACCCATCCCCCACCACTGCTACTTGTTGCATCGTTTGCTCCTTTGAATACGGATGGCAATTCCATTTTCATTTCATTACCTGTCCACACCATCAATACATAATGAGCAGGCTTTTTATTAGCTACGACCATTATTCCAAAATCACCTTCCGTTTTAAAATTATTTTTATAAATGCCTTTACCTTTTACTTCACCAGTATGATGAAAGGTCTTCCAGTTTTCTTTACACAAAAGCACTTTAATATTGGCTGAAGGGTCTGATGAGTTTAGACTAAAGTAAGTTGGTGAATACATGCTTAGTCCCTTGATAAAATAATATGCCGTATCATTATCCTGCGTAAGTTGATTCATGCTGATGCGACCATTGGCTTTTTCTGCCCCTTCTTTTTTATATTCTTCGAAGATCAATTCCCTGGGATTGATCCTATCGTCGAGACTAAAAGGCTGTGCCACCCCGTTATTCTGCAATACCAGCAAAGTGACACACAGTAAGAAAAATGAGATTTTTATTTTCATGTTGGTTGGTTTTGGTATTGAATAAATATTTTTGTCTTAATAAAAATGTCAGCAACCGATATTCTCACAATCAATTCCTTTTACCGGTATTAATTCAATTCTTCGTTTATCCCTGTTAAATATCCAGGCCTTTTTTAAGATATTCATAAACTCGTTGGTTGTTGCTTTACCCCACACTACAATAAAACTATTCTCCACTTTATTCTGGCGGCAAAAGCTACTTCGTATCTCCCACCCTTTTTGTACACCAGTTACTTCCAGCACATCACAAATAAGTAATTTATCAGAAGCTGTATCTTCTTTTATGCTAAAGAATACAAGCACTGTAGTTCCTTTCGTGAACACATGTACTAATATCATTTCCGGTTCATCAAGTTTACTCACTACACCTCCTTCCGATTGTGTCCAGCCTCTCAGCTGTGTTAAATCACTTGTTTCAGTAAACACTTTACCGATCATCGTTTTTTTAGTGCCTGCATACTTTCCGGCTTGGGCAAAAAGTAAAGTCATCATAAGCTGACAAACAAAAAGAAAAAGAAGTTTTCGCATATTATCGTTTTACTGAAGTTACTTCATTTCTCGACTGGAGTTTCCCATTCATATACATTTCCATTTTTACAATTCCAAAATCAGGTGCATACCAGGTAGTGGTGGTCGTCTTCATATCGCCCTGCATTTTTCTCATCATTTCTTTTGTTTTTTCATCCATACCCGGAATATCCATTTCCACTTCAACTGAATTACTGATTTTGAAACAGTTAAAGGTTCCAGCCGCAGTTGTCACTTCTTCTTTTCCTTCCACCTTTCTATTGCGATAATGGTATTTCATCTCCATTTTTTTGCCGGCTCTTTCAGAGGTCATGGCACCTGTTGCATCCGGCAATGTTTCTCCTTCGGTTAAATTAATTGGATATTCTATCAGGGATGATTTGAAAGTAGCATCCTGGTTTTTGGCATCGGTGCGAAACATAGAAGCAATGTCAAAGTAAATTTTATTGCCGTCACATTTGTACTCGTAGGTTACAGTATTCTTTTTCTCTCCATTTGCTTCCTTAGTAGCTCCTTCTACATTGGCGGTTGTTAATCCTCCTGTTTCAGTCACAGATAGTATTTTGGTGTATTGCTTTGTTGTTACCTCACCTGCTGCATTATAACTCGTGGCTTCTACCTCTGCTCCCTGTTGAAAGAAAACCATTTTGCCACAAGCTGTTTCGCTAACAGGACTTTCTTTTGCATTTACCTGTACATCACTGTCATTTTTCGCATTGCCGGATGTAGATGCAGAATTGTTGCAAGCCCAAATAAAAAATGCAGAGCCAATCAAAATAAATTTATTCATTTTCGTTTGTTTTAATATCATCTGGCTGGTAAGGCTATTGTGATGATAGTTGAAAGATTATTGTTTTCATCAGATTCCGCAACTGTATTCCTTCCATCGGCTTGTACCCAAAAATCAAAGTTGCCGGACCTGAAACTCACTTCCGGCTCACGGAATGTATAGACTTTTACAAAAGAAGCTCCGGGATTAATATCAGATACAGGTAAAGTTGCAGTTAAGGTTTTTGTTGTGGCTGCTCCGGATGGGCTTTTCATATATGCCATTGCTGTGGAAGCTCCCGAACGAAATCCACCAAAATTTTTGATTCTTACTAATACCTGGATATTTACTTTCTTATTTGCGGCATCCCGTATTACCGATACAAGACTAAATTCTTCTACCCGTAAATCTGGCGGAGTAAGCGGTTTAAGGTTTTTTGGTGTGGGCAATGGCCGATTTTGAGCTACCACATTACCGGTACAAAAAAACAGGGCGATGATTATAATTGCATTTTTCATTATCCAAAGTAACGATGGAGAATGCTTTTTGAAAATACCCCTTTTGTGTAATCAGTCCAGCTTAATGATTTTATGTTGCAGGGCTTTGGCTACAGCCTCTGTACCGCAGCTCACATGCAATTTGTGGTAGATATTTTGAAGATGCTTCTTCACGGTATCAATCGTTATTGCACTTTTATCCGCAATCATTTTATAAGAATTGCCTTTTACTAATAACTCAAGCATTTCTTTTTCCCTTACCGTAAGATTAAATTCTTCATTGACCGCATTAGCCTTTCTAAAATGTTGAAAAACTTTCTGTGCTACAAAGGGACTCATGGGTGCTCCGCCACTCATTACATCCTGTAAAGCACTTATTAATTGTAATGGAGAAGTATTTTTCAGCAAATACCCATCAGCACCAGCACAAATAGAATCGAAAATTCTATTGTCATCATCAAACATGGTGTGCATTACAATCTTTACTTCCGGGCATACATTCTTAATTCGTTTCACGCCTTCTACCCCACCAATACCAGGCATATCAATATCCATTACTACCAGGTCAGCTTCTAATTTTACAACCTGCTTATCTGCTTTATCGCAATCTGGAAATGCACCAGCTACATGAAAATTTTGTTCATCATTCAATAATAATTCCAGCGATTGCCGGAGACGGGCATTATCCTCAAATATCAAAAGTTCGTACGCCATAGTATTAAAAATACAATGCTAAAGAGAAATAATCAATTACACTTTCGGGTAATAGTAGAAACCATTTCAGGAAACTTCCATTTCCATTTTCACAACAGTTCCGGCACCAGGTGCTGAATGAATACTTAAAAAACCTCCAGAAGCTTTTGCCCGTTGCTCCATATTATATAAACCGTTACCGGCATTTATATTTTGCCGATCAAACCCTTTCCCATCATCTTTTACCTGCATTATTATCTTATGTTTTTCTGCCTGAATCAAAACAGATGCTTCTTTTGCACCAGAATACTTCACCAAATTGTTGACTGCCTCCTTAAAGACCAGGTACAAATCTCTCCGCTGTGTCATACTAAGTTGCACAGTATTTTCGTCAGCTGGAAAATCAAAATGACCATTTATATTCTTTCCATCCAGCATATCTGCTGCATATCTTTTCATTCGCACAAAAAGATTTTTCATATCGTCATGCTTCGGATTAATATTCCAAACGATATCCGACAGCGACTCACTGATACGTTGAATATCTTCTGAGGCTTTGGATAAATATTCCTTAGATTTTTCCGGATGACTGATATTTCTGCGAGCCAGTTCATTGAGAATATTAATATTACTTAGTGAAGCTCCAATATCATCATGTAAATCCTGGCTGATATTATTGCGCATAGCCAGCAGGCTTTTTTGCTGCTCGAGTTTTTTCTTCAGTTGATAGCGGTTGAAATAGGCATAGCCAAGCAATAATAATAATACCAATCCTCCCAGTAAAAGATTACGCAATGTTTTCTGGTTTTTTATTGTTCTTTCCTGCAATTGCTTTTCCGTTTCGGCTAATTGTAATTGCTGTTGATTGGCCGTAGCAATAAGTTCTTTTTTCTCTAACTCTCTTTCCTGTTCCAGCAATCTTGCATTCTGTAATTCCTGCGATTTTGATAACAGGTCAATCTCATTTTGCTTTTGCAAAGCTACTGCTGCATTACCATCAATTACAGCTTGCTGTTTTTCAATTTCTAATTGGCGAATTTGCTGTGCGGTGTTTAACCTGATTATTTCTTTATCTTTTTTTTCTGTTTCGTAACGGGTTGTTATTTCAGTAATAGATGTTTGTGTTTTGTCTGATACAATGCTATCCCGGTATAAAATATACTTTTTATAGTTTTCAAAAGCCGCTGCATAGTTTTTTGTTTCGCTGTAATAGTTAGCTAATTGCACATAATAATCCCGGAGGTTTGCTCTGTCATTAGTAGTTTGTAATAAAGCAAGCGATTTACCATAATAAGAAAGCACTGTCGTAGAATCTTTTTTTAATTGTTGATTCAGCGTACCGGCTGCCATATAACGTCGTGCAAGCATGTAAGGGTCTTTCTTATTCTTTTCCAGGAGTTCAATAGCTTTGAGCTCAAACCCAAGAGCTTGCTCTTTTTTACCATTTGTACTATACAAATTGGATGCAGTTACATAGGAGTGAATTATTCTTGACTCCTGATTACTTTGCAATGCATAGCCTATACAGCGTTGTAAATATTTTTCTGCTTCTGCATTATCAATCCCTATATAAAACTGGCTGATATTGCAGCAACCTAATGACAACCGGGAAATATCTCCTGTTTTTTCCCGATAGCCTAATGATTTTTTAGCATACTCTATTGCTTTTACACGGTCGTTCAACCCGTAATAAACAGTTGAAAGATTATTATACGCTACCCCCAATTCTCCGTATTTGTCAGGGAAATAATTTTCATAAATATTAATAGATTTGATGAGGTAGTCAGCCTGTTTTGCAATTTCCCCCTTTCTTCCCCATGTATAGCCAATATCGTTGTAGGCTAATGCCGTCCATCTTGTTGGGTGTTTGGCTAAATAATGCAGAAGACTTTTATCGAATCCGGAAATGGCCGCATCCAACTCATTTTTGTACATTTTTACCTGAGCCATTTGCAGCAAGGTGATTGCAGTAATGAGAGAATCTTTTAGCTGCATTCCAATTTTATTTACCACTTGAGCAGTTGCATCAGCTTTGTTCAAATCATCCTTATCAATATAAATATCTGTTGCTTCTATTAATGCATAGGCCTGACCTTTTTTAAAATTCTTTTGCTTACTGAACGCCTCGGCTTTATCGCAATAAAAGAGAGCAGAGTCATATACTCCATCTGTAAAATAGTTTTCTGCCTTATCAATTAATGAAAAGACAGTGGCCGAATCAGCTTTGGTGTAGGATGACTGTGCATGTGCTTTTCCAAAAAGAAAAACAAGTAGCAGTAAAGAAGCAATTCTCATATTACGGTTATACTTCACACTGAAAAAGTACAAATAATTGACGAAACATATTCTAGGTTAACTTTGCACAGTGGATTCAAATCAGCCCATAGTACTTTTTGACGGTATATGCAATTTCTGCAATACCATGGTAAATTTTGCTATCCGCAATGATAAAAAGGGCAGGTTGAAATTTGCTGCTTTGCAATCAACAACTGGGAAAAAATTACTGGCAGAATTTAAGGTCTTGCCTTCCGCAGATACCATAGTATTTATTGATAAAGGCAAAGCTCATACTTATGCCAATGCAGCTATACGGATCAGCAAATATTTAAACTGGCCTGCTAAAATGCTATATGCTTTTATTATTATTCCTCCATTTATAAGCCAACCTTTTTATAAATGGTTTGCCAAACGGCGATATAAATGGTTTGGCAAAAAAGAAGAATGTATGATACCCACAGCAGAAGTCCAGGACCGCTTTTTAAAGTAATTGTTGTTATGAATCAAGGTTTCTCAATATCGCCCCCATAGCAGCCGATCCTACAAAAAAAGATAAGAAGACATAGCCGTTGCTTAACAACAAGGAGAACTCGGATGGGCTTTTTTTAAATTCACCTTTTGATAGCATAATTATTGCAAATAAGATGGCTAGAAATGAAACAACTATGATTGTGTTACCTGTAAACTTGTAAGAAAAATTCTCTTTGCCTAAAAATTGTTCAGCGCCACTAATAGTAAATACTGCGCCAAAAACACCTGTAACGATCCACAACACAATTACATAAGCAGAAGATGCGGACAATCTTGTAACAACATCAAGAAAAATAATAGCGATCTGGAGTAAAAAATTAGCTATACCCACACCTATTATTGCACCTAAAAAACAAAGGATCGTAATGAATATTTTCTTACCAGTTGTCATAATGCTATTCTATATTTCTATTTCTCCTTTCATAAAAAACATGCATTTTCCTCCCATAATTACCCGGTCACCTTTTTGTTCGCAATAAATATCGCCGCCTCTTTTTGAGAGCTGTTTTGCATTCATTTTATCCTTTCCCAATTTATAATACCAGAATGGAATCAATTGAGAATGTGCAGAGCCAGTAACCGGATCTTCATCAATACCGGCAGTAGGGGCAAAAAAACGGGATACAAAATCTACTTCCTTTCCGGGTGCAGTTACAATCACCATAGCAGCTGCTTTTTTCATCAATGTAAAGTCAGGCCGAAGTTTTATTACTGCCTCTTCATTCATCAATTCAACCAAATAATCCCGGTTCTTATATACACCTGCTATTTCCGGATTGCCGAGGGATGCCAATAACTCTTCGGGATATTCGGTTATTCGCTCTGGCATCCAGGAAGGAAAATCAAGATTAAGAGTATCACCATTCTGCGAAATATACAAGGGCCCACTTTTGGAATGAAAAGTAATGACTGGCTTTATACATCCCAACATCTTATATAACACATGTGCAGAAGCAAGGGTAGCATGTCCGCAAAGATTAATTTCGAGCTCCGGTGTAAACCATCTTATTTCATAGTCATTCCCTTTCGGAACAAAAAAGGCAGTTTCAGCCAAGTTATTTTCCATTGCGATCTGCTGCATCAGTTCTTCATCGATCCATTTGTCTAATGGAATAACTGCCGCTGGATTCCCGCCAAACAACTTATTCGTAAAAGCATCAACCTGGTAAATAGTAAGTTTCATTATTTTTTTGTTGGTTTTGATCTATAAAAAGCTGGGAGTGAAAGATTATAACGTACCGCCACAACCCGGATAAGAAATATCACTAGTATACAAATAATTGTTACCAGGTCTGCATCCATTTTAAGGTAGCGCAATAAAAAGTACAAAAGACCACCTAAAATACAAGCCAACGCATAAATTTCTTTGCGAAATAACAGGGGAATATTATTCAACAATACATCTCTTACCACACCCCCAAAACAAGCGGTAATAGTTCCTAATGTTATACATACCCCGGCACTAAAATCTTTTGCTATGCCCAGTTTAATACCAACCACAGTAAACAAACCCAAACCTAATGCATCAAACAAAAACAATGTAGTAGTTAAATGTTTAAGATAACGGCCAAAAAACATAGTAACAACAGCGGAAGCAAAAATTACAATCGTAGCAGTTGAATTCGTCAGCCAGCTTACTGGCAAATTGCCGATCATCATATCCCGTAAGGTACCGCCGCCAATAGCCGTAACAAAAGCCAATACTAATACTCCAAATGGATCCAGTTTTTTCTCCATCGCCAAAAATGCCCCTGAAACAGCGAATGAAAAGGTGCCGAGAATATCGATAATATATAAGAAGTTAGTTGGCATTGGTAATCAAATGTACTGATTCAATAAAAACAAAAATCCCGTTTCACAAAATGCAAAACGGGAATATTAATTTACAAGAGTTGAATTAGTCCTTATCATCACTATCTAAGCGGAACGAAACTTTGCAGATTACACCGTAGGATTTTATCTTCCCGTCCTTTACATGCACTTTCATATCCTTTACCCATACTGAATCCACATTACGAATAGTTTTTGATGCTTCTTTAACCGCTTGTTTTACGGCATCGTCAAAACTCTTATCGGAGGAAGCAATCAGCTCAATAACTTTTACAATAGACATAGAAAAAGATTTATAGTTAATAATAATTTAGTCATATAAGATACGACAATTTATCATTACTCACTCATCATTTCTCTAATAATAGTAGCAATTTCATCGGCATTTGGCTTGCTAAAATAATCTCCATCGCTTCCGTAAGCAGGACGATGAGCTTTACCGGTGATGGTTCTTGGTGCAACATCTAAATATTTATATCCGCCCTGCTCTTCCATCACTTTGTTGAACATAAATGCAGCAGCACCGCCCGGCACATCTTCGTCTACAAAAATAATGCGGTTGGTTTTCTTAAGCGACTCTAAAATCTTATGATTGATGTCGAAAGGAAGCAATGTTTGTACATCTACAATTTCACAACTGATGCCCTGTGCTTCCAATGTATTAACAGCATCTTGTATTATACGTAAGGTAGAGCCATAAGAAACAATTGTTACATCAGTACCCTCCTTAATGACTTCCGGAACGCCTAACGGCACGGTAAAATCAAGCAAGTTGGAAGGTAATTTTTCCTTCAGTCGATAACCATTCAAACATTCCACTACTAATCCAGGATCATTGCTTCGTAATAAAGTATTATACATACCCGCAGCCTGTGTCATATTTCTTGGTACGCATACATACATTCCACGAAGTGCATTTATCACCATACCCATTGGTGAACCGCTGTGCCAGATACCTTCGAGGCGATGGCCCCTGGTACGAACAATTACCGGGCAACTTTGCTGCCCAGCTGTTCTGTAATGCAATGTTGACACATCATCACTCAAGGGTTGTAATCCATACAGCAGATAATCGAGATATTGAATTTCTGCAATAGGTCTTAATCCCCGCATGGCTAAACCAATGCCCTGTCCCATAATGGTCAACTCACGGATACCTGTATCAAAAATTCTATCATTACCATGCTTCTGTTGCAAGCCGCTGAAACCCTGGTTCACATCACCGATATAGCCCAAGTCTTCCCCAAAAGCAACAACCTTGGGATTGGCTGTAAATAATTCATCGAAGAATTTATTCAACACCTCAAATCCATTCAGCATTGGCGCATCACCGGCAAACACTGGTTTTACCTCCGTAACTTTTAATGCACTCTTGGGTCCATCATTATATAAATGTGTGTTATATAGTTTCTTATTTTCTACCTGTAATTCGTTGTAATAATCTTTTGTCCAATAAGCTGCATCTGCATTACCCGCTAATGTAAGAGCATTGTTCAATGACTTCATCACATCTCTTCGTAATGGCTCCCGGTTGGCAGATAACTCAACGGCTAATTTTTGTAAAGCAGATGTTTGTTCCGGTAATGCATTCGCCATTGCATGAATCAAATCCGTAGCCCTGCTTACTTGTTTTTTTACGGGTGTTATAAATTTTGCCCATGCAGCTGCCTTACTTTCTCTTACATGATCCTTAGCTCTATCGGCAATACCATCGAGTTCTTCTTCTTTTGCTAACGCATTTGCAATTATCCATTCTTTCATTTTTCGAATACCATCCCATTCTCTTTCCCATTCTAATCGTTCCTGCGTTTTATATCTTTCATGGCTACCAGAAGTAGAATGTCCCTGTGGCTGCGTTATTTCTTCCACATGAAATAAAACGGGAGTATGCGTTTCTCTTGCGTAGCGAATCCCTTCTTCAAAAACTTCGCACATGCCGGCATAATCCCAGCCCTTCACTTTATAAATATTAAACCCATTTGTATTCTCCGTTTTTTGCATACCGCTCAATGCATCGGAAACAGAGGCCTTGGTAGTTTGATATTTTTTGGGTACCGAAATTCCATACCCATCATCCCACACAAAAACAGCCAATGGAATTTGCAATACCCCAGCAGCATTTATTGTTTCCCAAAAATGACCTTCGCTGGTGGATGCATCACCAATAGTGGCAAAGCAAACTTCGTTTCCGTTATTAGATAAATTAGTGAACGATTGAAGCTGGCTGATACTGCGGAATGCTTTTGAAGCATAGGCCAATCCCAATGCCCGTGGCATTTGCCCGGCAGTAGGCGCTATGTCGGAGGAAATATTTTTAAGCCCCGAAAGATTAAGCCAATCCCCGTTTTCATTCACCATTTTAGTTGCGAAATGACAGTTCATTTGCCGGCCACCGCTGAATGGTTCGTTCTTTATATTAGGATCTGCATATAATTGTGCAAAAATTTGCTCTGTGTTAGTAAGTCCGGCCGCCAGCATAAAAGTTTGATCCCGGTAATACCCGCTGCGGAAATCCCCGGCCTGGAAAAATTTGGCCATAGCGACCTGGGCTACCTCTTTCCCATCTCCAAAAATTCCAAATTTTGCCTTCCCTCCAAGCACTTCTTTACGGCCTAATAAGCTGGTTTCCCGACTTATACAAACCATCGTATAGTCCAATAGCACTTCATCCCTGAACTTATCAAAAGAAAGCTTTTCGGCATCTGTATATGTTTCCAGGTTTGTATTATCCATGGGGCAAAAATAAGAAGATTAAATACCCGGCAGAGGCATGTTAAAAAATACCCGCTAGGCTGCAACTGTTCTATAATATATGCCATCTTTTTTCTAAATTTGGCATCTTAATCCATTAGCATGAAGACATTAGCATTATTAGTCATTAGTTTATTGGGAATAGCTGGTTTAAATGCACAAACCGGTCATTCACCTAATGATGGTCATAACCATGGTACTGTGGTAACTGCACCATTATCTAATGAAGATGTATTAAAATTGAAAGAAACAGAGTTTGACTTTGCAAAGATTCCTCAAGGCAAACCAGTTTACCATACATTCGAAATTGTAAATACCGGTAAAACTGCTCTAAAGTTGGATAATGTAACTGCCACCTGTGGATGTACAACACCAGAGTGGAGCCGTGATGAAATAGCACCAGGCGCTACAGCAAAAATCAAAGTAGGTTACAATGCCGCAGCAGAAGGTGTTTTCGAAAAATTTATTACCATTACTTACAATACTAATCAATCAAAACAAATCAAGATCAAAGGCACAGTTTGGAAAGCCCCCGAAGGCCCCGCACCTGCCAATGCTTCTATAGATTTATTAAAAAAACAATCCTTTTAAATTTAGACAATCATGAAGAAGATCCTTTTACTCGCATCTGCCTTTGTTTTTACCCTTGCTGCAATGGCTCAGCCTAAAGCTGATGATATTGCAAAATTTACTGTGGAAAAACATGATTTTGGCAAAATCAAACAAGGTGTACCAGTTAGTTATTATTTTGAAATAAAGAATATCAGCAACAAACCAATTGTTGTTGAAAACTCTTACGCAAGCTGCGGCTGCACTACGCCGGAAAAAATTGTTGATCCAATTATGCCGGGTGCATCTGTGAAGTTGAAAGTAGATTATAATGCTGCTGCATTGGCAACTTTTCATAAAGATGTGTTTGTAAAATTTGCGGGTATTGACCAGCCTAAATCTGTTCAGATAAGCGGAGAGGTTTTAACCCCAGAAGCATATGAAGCATACTTAAAAGAAAAAGGAAACAAACCAAAAAATTAATAATAGCTTTTAGCCGAGTAAAGCCCTTCATAAATAATTTATGAAGGGCTTTTGATTTTAGCAGCCTTTCTTTCGGGATTGTAAACAATATGGAAAAACAAGTGTTAATTGCCAAATCAAATCGGGGAAAAAATTCCCAACTCCGTGCCTTGAAACAAATTTTGTTCTGAATATTTCATAGAAATAAATCTTCGGTTGAGAGCCATAGTACAGCATTTTTCCACATTTACAATCAAAGAAATTGATTTTCATTAGCACTAAACCAAGCGGAATCTTTCTGGCATGAATCTTTGAGTATCTGCTGTACTAAAAACAATTATTATGGAAAAGTCATCTAATAGTTTGCATAATAATAATGTACTGACTGAAAACAGGTTGACAATACATGGCTTTCTCAGCGACTCGTACCAACATGCAAAACTTCATCTTCAAGAAGGTGTGTCGTACTTAAAAGATGAATTGTTTTCTATACATGACAAAAGCACATGCTATATTAACAGAATGCTGATGCCAGTTAATAATTTTCTTAAAGATATAAGCGATATAGAAAACGAACTTCAACAGGAGCTTTCCAAAGAAACTACTCATTGCTTATGTATAAACGGGCAAATGGTACCTGCCGAAGTAGTGCTTATAACACAACCGATGGAAGAAAACTATTAATTTTTCCCCTTCATATATTTTTTGAACACATCTGATTCCTGCACATATTTAATGATCATTGCCTGAAATTCTTCATTTTGCTTAGCCGGGCCATTCTGTGAAGTAAAATAGATGGTGTAAAATTTATTCTCACGGAAATTAAAGTCCGGATTCGTAACATCCTTTTCAGAAATAATAATAGCGAATAGTTTCGATTTTACTTTTGCTGCATCATCACCAGTTGTTCCGGTTTTTACATAATAATAATAGGGAGTTCCATTTTTTAGCATCGTCCCCAGTCTTGCTGCTGTTCCCCGCAATAATGCTTGTTTGAGCCCTTCAAAAACTTTTTCTTTTGTTATGGATAGATAATTACTGTAACTAACTGAGTTGTCTACCTCAAAAGCATTAAAAGATGGCTCAGCTGCATAAGGGTTTAGTGTCAATGAGTAGTTTTTATTCTGGCTTACCAATTTACCAAAAGCGTCAAGCATTTTTACCGGCGGCACCATTACCTGACTGCTACCTTT